>JAGQIT010000291.1 GCA_020431135.1 Myxococcales bacterium
CGACGCGGTCGCCCACGGCCTCGGCCTCAACCTCCTCGGTCACCTCGCCGGCGTCTCGCGCCTCGCCTTCTCCCGCGACGGTCGCCTCCTCGTCAGCTCCGGGGACGACTGCGCGCTGACGGTGTGGGACCTCGAGCGCGGCGAGGGCCGCCGCCTCCTCGGCCACGGCGACGAGGTCTGGCGCGTCGCCTTCGACCCCGAGGATCGCCGCCTCGCGTCGACGAGCCGCGACGGGACCATCGCGCTGTGGAACCCGCGCAGCGGCGAGCGCCTCGCCCTCTTCAAGGCCCACGCCGCGAGCGCGCGGATGGTCGCCTTCACCCGCGACGGCCGCCTCATCAGCGGCGGCGACGACAACCGCCTGCTCCTGTGGGACCTCGATCACGAGCGCGCCGAGCTCGTCGACGAGTGCCTCTCCGGGACCTTCTTCACCGACGGCGCCCGCGTCGGCTGCGTGTCGACCGACCGCGCCGAGCTCCGCGTCTTCGACCTCGACAGCGGCGCGCGCCACGTCCTCCGCGGCGGCGCCGGCGAGCTCCTCGAGCCCCCCGGCGCCTTCGCCCCCGAAGGCACGGACGAGCTCGTCATCGGCACGCGCGGCGGCGCCGTTCTCCGCTGGAGATGGCCGAAGAACCAGGTTATGCGCCTGCGCGCCAGCGGCGGCGAGAACCAGATCCGCGTCACCCGCTACACGCCCGACGGCCGCTTCATCGCCGGCGCCGGCGCGGATCGCAAGGTCTGGGTCTGGGAGCGCGAGAGCGGCGCGCAGCGCTGGGAATTCCTCGGGCACACCGGCCGCGTCACCCGCCTCGACGTCTCTCCCGACGCGCGGCGGCTGGCGTCGATCGGCGGGGAGAACGGCGCTCGCCTCTGGGACCTCGACAGCGGCGACGGGCTCCTCCTCACCGGCCTCCAGCGCGTCGCCACGACCGTGCGCTTCGCCCCCGACGGCCGCTCGCTCGCCGCCGCGAGCACCGACGGCGAGGTCCGGATCTGGCGCGGCGCCAGCCTCAGCGACAACCCCGGCGCCCGGATCCCGCTGCCGCAGGCGCTCGCCGTCGATCCGCTGCGCCCCCGGCTCGCGACCAGCGACGCCGCCGGCGACCTCACCTTCTGGGACCTCGACAGCGGCGCGCCCCAGGCGACGATCGCCACGGGCCGCCCCCTCGCCCACCTCACCTTCGTCGCCGACGGCGGCGCGATGATCGGCCTCGACGCGACCGGCGGCTTCGTCGAGTTCAGCCCCGAGGGCGCCGTCGTCCGCAGCCACGCCGGCGTCGGCGCGCGCGCCTACTCGCTGCTCGAGGCCTCGCAGGACGGCCGCCACGTCATCACCACGAGCACCGAGGACGGCGCGCTCCTCCACTGGGATCGCGAGTCCGACACCGTCGCCGAGCTCGTCGGCCACCGCGACTACGTCCGCGACCGCGCCTTCTCCCCCGACAGCCGCTGGCTGGTCTCGGGCGGCCCCGATCGCGAGCTCCGCCTCTGGGACCTCGACGCGCGGACGAGCGAGGTGATCGACCGCCACTCGCTGCCGCTCACCGCCGTCGCCTTCTCGACCGACGGCCGCTATGTCCTCAGCGCCGGCGACAGCCACGAGATCCGCGTCTTCGATCGGATCCAGGGGACCGTCACCGCCGACCCGCTGAGCGGCTTCTACGTCCGCGCCCTCGTCCCCTTCGCCGACGGCGAGCGCGTCGCGGTGCTCAACGGCGACAGCGCGATCCTGATCTGGGACCTCCGCCAGCGCCGCGTCGTCCACCGCCTCTTCGGCCACCAGGCGCCGGTCCGCAACGTCACCTTGGCCGACGACGGCGCGACCCTGCTGTCGCAGGCCGAGGACAACGAGATCCGCCTGTGGGACGTCGCCAGCGGCGAGAGCAGGGTCCTCGGCGCCCTCGACGACTGGCTCGCGGCGCTCGTCTGGCACCCGAGCCGGCGGGTCGTCGCCTACACCATCCGCAACCAGGTCGGGATCTGGAGCGACGACGTCCCGCGCGACCGCACGAGCTTCCTCGCCTGGCTCGCCGACACCCGCGACAACCTCACGCGCCGCGCCGCCGATCTCGAGCCTGTTCCGGGCTGTCCGCACGGACATCCGAGCGACGAGTAGGCGGCGGCCGGGCCCGACCGCCGGCGGACGGCGGCGTGCTCTCCACGCGCGCGAACTGCGAGGCCCGCACCCCTCGGAGCCGAGGGCGCGTGTCCCAGCTCGCGAAGAGGCGGGCCTCGACGTCCGGCGCCCCGGCGGCGCGGTCCCTCAGAAGATCCCCTTGACGAAGCCGACGAAGCCGCCGCCGACGGTCTTCGCCCAGTCGTCGACCTGGTCTGATGTCCAGTCGAAGCCGTCCTCGAGGATCTTCTTCGCCTCGTCCATCGGCACAGAGAGCATCGCCACCGCGTCGCCGGGGTCGAGTTCGAAGGCCGCGGCGAGCCCCTTCGCGATCTGCCCCGGCGCCGCGCCGACGTCCTCGAAGAACTTGGCGGCCTCCTCCGCGACCGCGGTGACGTTGTACTTCACCCAGTCATAGGCGTCGGCGAAGGGCCCGGCGAGCCACTCCTTGAGCCGATCGACGACCTCGTCCTCGGCGAAGTCGGCGAAGGCCTTGGCGAGATCGGCGACGTCGCGGAACGGGACCGCGACGGTGAAGGCGCCGAGCTCGAAGGTCAGGCTCATCGCCGAGACCTTGAAGTAGACCCCCTGAGTGAAGCTGCTGTCATCGATCTCGGCGATGATCCGCGAGTCGACCCGGAGGGTGATCCGGCGCCCGAGCACCCGGACGAAGACCTTGATCGACGGGCCGTAGGTCAGGCGAAAGAGCCCCCACTCGAGGCGAAGCGAGCCGCCGTAGTAGATCGAGAGGTCCTTCGACTTCGACGCCCGCCCGGCCTTGATCCGCTTGTAGAGCGGGAGCGTGAAGCCGCTGCGCGAGATCTCGACGCTGAAGTCGTCGCCGAGCACCCCCTCGAGCAGGCTCCAGCCCCCCGAGAACGAGCCGCCGAGCTCGTCCGGGCCGACGATCGCCTCGAGGGCCGTGCTCGAGATGCGAAAGAGCTCGACGTCGCCGGCGGAGAGGACGATCGGATCGAGCGCCGCGCGGTACACGGTCGCCCCCGAGGCGGTCCTCTCGGCGGCCTTGAGGGTGAACCCCCACAGCCTGTACTCGCTCGCGCTGACCGTCTGCGGCAGCGCGTCGGCGCTGGGGGCCTCCTCCGGGGTGGTCAGGAGCGTCTTCCTGATCCGCGGGTCGAAGTAGTCGGTCGTCGAGAAGACCGCCGGATACGAGACCTCGCCGATGAAGAAGCGGAACGGGACGTCGATCCCCCGGCGCGAGCAGACCGCCTCGACGAGCCAGGTGCCCTCGCCGCAGGTCGCGGTCTCGGTCTTCGTCACCGGGCGCTCCCAGACCGCCGGGTCGGCGATCGCCCGCGGCCAATCGCGCGGCTCGCTGAGCGCCACCTTCCCCGCGGTCAGCTCGGGGATGCCGGCGACGATGTCGGGGCCGACAGCGAGGGCGCGGCCCTCCGGGCTGACGATCGCCCGCGAGCGCGGGAGCGGGGCCCCGAGCTCGAGCTCGCAGGAGCCGGGCCCCTCGAGGTAGATCTGGTCGACGGTCACCTCCTCGACCTCCGACCTCCGCGCGTCCGCGAGGTGCCAGCTGACGCGGACGTCGACGGGCATCGGCACCTTCTTGCAGTACTTGCCGTCGACGCGGCAGCCGCCGCAGTAGCCGGTGAAGCCGCGGTGGTGGCAGCCGACGCCGACGCCGGGATCCAAGACGAGGCAGTGCTGGTGATCGATCCCGCAGCCGCCGCAGGCCGTCTTCATCCCGTTGTGGTGGCAGACGACCCGCTGGAGGAGCCCGATCACCGCGCAGTTGCGGCCGTCGACGTGGCAATTCGTGCACGCGCCCTCCCACGCGCGCCCGCCCTCGGCGCCGTGGTGACAGACGACCCGCTCCCCGCTCGAGAGGTCGAGGCAGTTGCTGCCGTCGACCTTGCACTTCCCGCAGTAGAACTCGAAGGCGCCGTGGTGGCAGACTCGCCGGGGACCCGGCACCCGGTACGCGCCGGCGCTGGCGGTGTAGAACGTCGGCTCGTCGTCGCCCATCGCCGCGAGCTGGAGGGTCCACGTCGCGTTGCCGCGGCCAGCCGCGTCCTGGTGATAGATGTTCCCGTCGTAGCGGTTGCCGGTGACGAGGTGACGCCCGTGCCTCTTGTCGCGGAAGCAGAACGCCCGCGCGTCGCCGACCTGCTCCGGGAACCACAGCTCGTTGTCGCGGCCGGTGAGCGCCTGGTGGTAGCAGCGGCCGTCGTACCTCTCGCCGGCGACGAGCGCGAGGCCGTGCTTTCGATCGACGATATGGTAAAAGCCGGGGAAGCTCGCCGAGGGGACGAAGGACCACGACGCATTCGCGCGATCGCCGTGGTCTTGGTGATAGACGTGTGAATCTGCGGCGTTCCCGGCGACGAGGCACTTTCGATGGGTGTTGTCCGCGAGATAGTAGTACCGATATTTGCTCACCATTCACCTCCCATGACGCCGTGGGGGCGCCAGCGCGGGCCCACATCGACAGAGGCGCGTCGGGCCGAGAACGCGGCGCCGTCGCGTCCGAGGATCGTAGCGGATCCGGCGGAGCGCCACGCTGCTTCGACGTCGCTCCTCAGGATGCGCGATTGGGCTCGACTCGCCGCGCGTCGGGGCGCCGGGGCTCGCTCTCGATTGCGCGTCGTTCTCGATTACGCCCGCTCGTCACGGACGGCGAACGACTGGTCGCCACGTTGGCGCGGCGACCCCAAGAGCGCTCAGAGTGCCGATGACGACCGCGAGAGCACCTCGTGGTCGATGAGCGGCGGGCCGCGAGCAGCCCGCCGCAGGAGTCCAGCGCGCCCCCGCTTGCGCTCGTCGCGAATCGCCTCGCCAGACATACGGGGCCACACGGGACATTCGCCACGGGCCGCGAGCGGCCCGCGGCAGCGGTCCCGTGTCGCTTCGCGCTGCACTCGTCGGCCCGAATTCGCGACGACGAAACGCCGCTTTGCTGGTCGTACGACGGGGCGCGCGAGGCCTTCGCCACAACCTCCTAGAGCCGCTGCGCCGCGAGGCCGGCCTCGAAGTTCGCCTGCGTGCGCGCAGGGTCGTGGCGTGCCGCGGCGTCGTGGAGGCGGGCGAGGTCCGCGGCGTCGCGCCACACGTCGCCGCGCATGAGGCCGACCGGGTGCTCGACGACGCCGATGTCGGAGAGGGGATCGCCGTCGACGAGGACCAGCTCGGCGCGGAAGCCTGGCGCGATCTGACCGACCGCGTCGCCGATCCCGAGCGCCGCGGCGCCGTTTGTCGTGGCCATGGCGAGGGCGTCCCGCGCCGGAATCCCTGCGGCGACGAGGAGCTCGAGCTCGCGGGTCATGGCGCTCCCCGGGATGTTGGTGAAGATCCCCGCGTCCGTGCCCGTGACGAGCGGCACCCCCTCCTCGTGGAAGATCGCCGCGGCGCGGGCGAAGAAGGCGTCGTGCGCTCGTCGGAGCTCCGGATCCCGGGCCGCCCAGGCGGCGTAGTGCTCGGCCTCGAAGGCGACGAGCACGGGGTTGAGGAGGCCGCTCTCCGGTCGCTGCGCCCAGGCGCCGTCGGTCTCGGCCATCTTCACGAGGGCGTGGTGGGCGATGAGGGTCGGATCGACGGGGACCTCGGCGGCCGCGATCGCCCGGGCCAACGCCCGCGCCTTGGCCTCGTCGAGGTCGTCGGCGAGGGCGTGCCAGACGATCGTCTCCATGTGCTCGAGGGTGACGAAGCCGTCGTCGAGCACCTCGTCGAAGCGGATGTCGAAGGGGCGCTCGAAGGGGACGCCCTCGGCCCGCGCGCCCTCGGGGCTGTGGCCCGTGATCGTCATCCCGCGCGCCCTTGCCTCGGCGACGATCGCCTCGTAGGTCTCTCGGGTCAGGTTTGAGTAGACCTTGAGGTGGCGGTAGCCCTGGGCGTGCTGCTGCTCCACCGCCGCGCGGGCCTGGGCCGCGTCCGCGACGAGCTGGTGGTTCACCTGCTGGTTGGGCCCGGGCGAGTTGAGGATCGGACCCGTGGTGATCAGGCGGGGGCCCGCGAGCGCGCCGGCCTCGATCCGCGCCGCGAGGTCGAGGTGCAGCGGCATCCCGGACATGTTGCGGACCGTTGTGACGCCGTGCGCGAGGTAGGCGAGGAGCTCCGTCTCGTCCCACACATGGACGTGCATGTCGATGAGGCCAGGCATGAGCGTCCGGCCGCCGCCGTCGATGACCGTCGCCCCTGGGGGCGCCGCCACGGAGGGCCCGACCTCGGCGATCACCCCGTCGCGCACGAGCACGGACCAGCCCGCGTGGGCCTCGCGATCGCCCGCGGTCATGGTCAGCACGCGGACGTCGCGGAGCAGCGTGAGCGCGCCGGCGGCCGTCGACGCGGCGGCCGGCTCCGCGGGTGAGCCGGCGACGGCGGGCGACTCGGGCCGGGGCTGGGGCGCGCAGGCGACCAGCGACATGCAGACAACCCAAGGGAGCTTCGAGGCGGCGCGCATGGTGTCCTTCGTCGCCGGACTGTAGCGAATTTGCGCGGCCGTGTGCGGCGCGGCGCCCTCGTCTCGCGTCCGACCCGCGTCGGCGAGCGGGTACCCTATGCGCGGGCGATGACCGCGAAAAGGCGCCGCCGAGCGGAGAGCACAGCGCCCCGCCGGCGCGTCGGCTTCGTCGGCTTCGTCCCGCCGCCGCGCCGATCTGCGGTATGTACTGCGTGCTGTGCCACGTTCCTCCCCCGTCCTGGTGTCGCTCGGTCTCTGTCTGGCTGCGGCGTGCGGGGCGGGGCAGGGCGCGCATGAGGCCGTCAACGGAGCGCCCACGCCGACGCCCGAGCAGGCCGCGTCGACGACGACCGAGGGCGACGTATGGGAGGCGCTCGACCGCGGCGACCCCGGACCTCGCGTCGAGCTGTGCGAGGCGGGCTCCGAAGCCCTCGCCGAGGCGCGGACGCTGCATGGCGCGCTCGAGGCGCTCGCGGACGGGCTCGCCGAGGGCTCCTCGGTCGAGGCGTTCAACGCGAAGGTCGCCGCGCTCTACGAGCACGCCTGCCTCGCGGTCGGCCGCGCCGACGAGCCCCACCTCGAGCTGTCGATGACCTCGGCGGTCGAGGCGAAGGCGTTCTGGGAGGCGGGCCTCGGCGCGTGGTTCCAGACGTACCTCGACCTCGCGGACGGGAGCGACGCGACGATCTGGCTCCTGCCGAGCCGACGCGCGGTCGTCACGGCGAAGACCCATCCGAGCGATCCGCTGGCGCCGTGGATGTGCCCCGCCGATCCGGAGAGCCCCTGCGCCCAGAGCGTCGGGGCGTGGCGCTCACGGGCCGAGCGCTACTTCGACCTCTGGGACAACGCGGGCAAGGTCACGATCGTCGACTGCGCGCCGGCGCTCGAGGCCGGACCCGCCGAAGACGCGTACGCGCGCTGGCGTGCGTGCGAGCGCGACGCGCTGCGGCGCCACGCGATGCTGCCGATCGGCGGCCTAGGGCCGATCGCGGAGGGCTGGATCGTCGTCCACGGCCGCCGCGGACACTATCGGTACTGCGACGAGGTCGCGGCCTTCGATCTGGCGTCCGGCTCGTACTACCGCTTCGCGGAGTGTGACCATCGCCCGGAGCTCGACGGGCTCGTGGAGGCGGGGGCGATGGACGCCGCGTCGCGGGAGGTCGAGGTCGAGACCGGGACGATCGACGCCGCGCTCGTGCAGGAGTTCGCGTGGGCGGCGGCCTCGGCCCAGTACGTCCAGCCCGACGTCGTGATGGCGCGGGCCTTGGGGATGCCGCTCCCCGACGGGATCAAGGTCTCGCGGACGCAGGACAACACCTTCTCTGGGCTCGGCCTCTCAGGCACCGGCAGCAGCGGGCACACGAGGATCGCCTGGAGCTGGGCGCGCGCCCCCGGAGAGACGCCCGCCCACGGCGAGCTGTCGTGGCCGACGGGCCTGTCGAGCCCGGAGGCGGACCACGCGGTGCGTCTCCTCGCGATCGCGGAGCAGCGCGGCGCGAAGGGCTGCGCGTCGGCGAAGCTGCCCGCGTGGCTCGTCGACAGCCTGGGCGCGGGCGGCCTCCCGGCGAGCGAGCTCGTGGATCCCCCGAGCGAGGCGCTCCTCAAGGCCACGCGCGGTCCAGCGGCCAAGGGGCGCTGCGCGAAGTGAGCGCTCGGCGGGCAGGAGCCCGCGATGACCTGAGCGACACCGACTCACGGCGGCCGTACCGAGCGCCGCGCTGGCGCGACAGGGCCGCGGGCCTCCGCTGAGCGCGGGCTCCGCTATAGTCGCCGAGCTTGTCCTCGGACACAGACACCGGCGGCGCCGCCTTCACGCGCGGGCTGCTCCTCGTCAAGGCCGCCTCGCCGCTCGCCCTCGTCGGCGCCCTCGCGGCCGACACCACGACGGGGCTCGTCGCCCTCGCGATCGCCCTCACTCTCGCGGCCGCCCTCGCCCTCGGACGCGCCCCGCGGCCGGTGGCCGCCGCACTCCTCGTCGGCGCCGTCGGCCTTGAGCTCACAGTCGGCCTCGGCGGGCTCCTCAGCCAGTCGCCGCTCGCCGGGCTCGTCCTCGGGATCCTCCTGATCTTCGCCCTCGAGGCGGCGGCGACCGGCGAGGTCGGCTACGGCGGTGGTTCGCGCGAGCCCGACGTCCGCTTCGCGCACGGCGGCTCCTATGCGGCGCTGGCGATCTGGCTCCTCGCGGCGGTGAGCGGCGGCGGCTCGCTCGTCATCATCGCCGAGCTCACGGCCGCCGCCGTCGTCAGCGCGGCCGCGCTGCGCTGGGCCGTCGTCCGCCGCCGTCACCACGGCCTCCGCGGCCTCGTGATCGTCGGGACGATCGCCGTCATCGCCCTCGCGTCGGCGCTCAAGGGCGACCTCAGCGTCGCCTGGGTGGCGATCCCCGCGGTCGTTCTCGCGGCGATCCCGAGCCACCGGATCGACGTCGAGGCGCCGCTGTGGGCGACGATCGCCGAGCACCCGCAGCGCCTCCTCGTCGGCACCTTCGCGGCG
>JAGQIT010000292.1 GCA_020431135.1 Myxococcales bacterium
CACCCCCCCCCCGCGCAGCACGACGACGCTTCCGACGACGAGCCCACCGCCGCGCAGCACGACGACGCCTTCGACGATGAACCGGCGCCCATCGCCGCCCCCGAGCCCGCGCCGGCGCCCGAGCCCGCGCCTGCACCCGAGGCCGCGCCGGAGCCCGAGGGTCCCGCGCCTGAGATGCCGCCGATGCCGATGTCCCCGGAGGCGCGCAAGAAGGCGAAGAAGCTGCGCCGCGCCGGCGCCGTCACGATGGGCGCCGGCGGGGCCCTGAGCCTCGCGGGGATGGTCCTGACCGTCGGCTACACCCTCCGCGGCAACGGCCTCGAGCAGGAGCTGGTCACGGCGCAGGAGAACGTCACCGCCGAGAACTGCAGCCGCAACCCGGGCAAGGAGCGCTGCCCGCTCCTCGAGGCGAACGTCACCGGCATCCAGGACAAGCTCGACAGCGCCGACATGGCCGCGCGCTACGGCGGCGTCGCGATCCTCAGCGGCATCGCGGTCATCGCGGTCGGCGGCGTCCTCTACAGCCTCGGCACCAAGCGCCTGAAGAAGAGCGAGTTCGCCCTCAGCCCGACGCTGGGCGGGGCGGTGCTCCGCGGTCGCTTCTAGCGCGGAGCGCCGCGCCGGGGAGAGCGGACGGGCTGCGGCCCGCTCCGCTCTCTTCTTTTTTGGCGCCCGGCGCCGCGGCGCTCTCCGTCGACCGCCGCGTCGCTGGCTGCGTCGGCGATACGCCCTGCCCGACGGCGGAGCGTGAAGCTGCGCCGCCGCGTCGCGCTCAGCGGAGGAGCCGGCGCAGGCTGATCGTGTCCTCGCGGAAGCGGTCGAGGTCGTCGCCCTCGAGGGGGGCGCCGATCCGCGGGGGCCGGCCGTCGCCGTTGGCCTGGATGAAGAGCGGGTCGAGCATCGCCGCCTCGCCGCCCTCCTCGCGCCACATCTCGAGGCGGACGCGGTCGCTCGCGGTCTTGCCGCTGTGGCCGGCGAGGCCGACGAGCTCGCCGGCGCGGACGCGGTCCCCAGGGCGCAGATCGCCGACGACGCGGGCGAGGTGGGCGTAGCGGACGTAGAGGTCGCCGTCGAGCTCGAGCTCGAGCACCTGACCCGCGTCGCCGGCCTCGCCCGCGGCCCGGACCACGGCGTCGGCGAGGGCGACGACGGGGGCGCCCTCAGGACGGCGGAACATCGCGCCGGTGCGCCCGGTGATCACCTCGAGGGTCGGCTCGAGGAGGCCGCGGGCCTCGGGGGAGACGCGGTGGAAGCCGACCGGGGTGCGCCGGAGCTGGCGGCGGCGGGGCTCGCCCTCACGCGTGAAGAGCTCGGCCTCGCCGCCCGCCGGGCGGTGGCGCAGGTAGGTGACGTTGGCCGCCTCACCGGCGAAGCGGATCCCGAGCACGGGCCCGTAGCGGTGGAAGGCGCGGCCGAGGAAGCGCTTCTCGACGACGACCTTGATCGCGTCGTGGGGGCGCGCGTCGGTCAGGAGGTCGACGTCGTAGGCGAGCGCCTCGGCGATCCGATCGGCGAGCTCGGGGGCCTCACCGGCGTCGGCGATCGCCTTCAGCAGGTCGGCGTCGCGGCCGAGCTCGAGGTCGATGACGGCGACGTCGGTGCTCGGCGGGTGCTGGAGGGTGCGGACCGTGTAGCTGTCGTCGGCGCCGCGGCACGCCTGGAGGACGTGGCCCTCGCCGAGCTCGAGCTCGAGCGCCTGGAGGCCGCCGAAGCGGTCGCTGGCGATCCGCAGCGGGGTGTTGCTGTCGCGCAGGAGGGCGAGGTCAAAGACCGGGCGGATCGCCGTGACGGCGCCGCTGATCGAGGTCTGGGCGACGCCGAGGTGGCGCAGCGCCGCCTCGAGGTCGCGGTCGCCGCGGAGGTTCGTCTCGGCGCGCAGGAGGTCGCCGAGGCCGGCGAAGATCCGCAGCGAGCTGCCGCTGCCGCAGGCGTCGGCGGGGGGCTCGGCGTAGGTCCCGAGCGGGCCGCCGCCGCGGCTGCCGATCACCGCCGCCTTCTGGACGCTGAGGTCGGCGAGCGAGCCCTCGCCGCGCCAGAGGAAGACGTAGGCGTTGACCGCGGCGAGGAGGCCGAGGAGGAGAACGGTGCGGTTGCGCGCCTTCCGCTCCGCCGGGTCCATCGCCTTGCGCGTACGCTTGCCGCCTCGGCGGTTCTTCGTCCGCCTCGAGGTCGCCGGCGCCCGGCGCTTCTTCGCCGGCACCTTGCGGTTGCCCTTCTTCGCCACGGCCTTTGCCGCTAGCAGATCCGCGGCCAAAGCCGCAAATTTCCGCCGCGCTCGCGGGGTCGGTGGCGGGTCTCCAGGCGGCGTCGGCGGCCGTGGCTGCGCGCGTCGTCGACCGCGCTGTCATCGGGGTCGAGCAGCGCGACCGGACCGCGCCGTCGTCGGGCTCGAGCCTCCCGCGGATGAGGAGCAGCGCGACGCGACCGTAGCGAACGAACTCCTCGCCGGGCAGGTCAGGAGCCTGCGGCGACGGTCCGCGTGTTCTGGCGCCGCGATCGTCGGTTGCCCGAGGGCGCCGCGAGTCCTTCGGCGGAGGAGCGCCGCCACGGGCCGCTAGTAGCCGCTCGGCAGCGCGCCGTTCAGGAAGTGGATCGTGTTGGGCTCGCCGCGCCGCGACCAGCGGGCGCGGGCCGGCGCGGCGGCGGTCCCCTCGAGGAGCCCCTCCTGCGCCGACCAGGTCGGGCGCTCGCCCGGGGCCAGCGAGTGGAGGCCGCTCTGCCACGGGCCGATGATGTAGGTGTGGCCGGCGACGCGGGCCCGCATCAGCTCGCTGAAGCGCCGGGCGAAGTCGTGGCCCGCGTCGGCGCCGAGGGTCTCGCAGGTGCGAAACCACCAAAGCGACGCCGCGTCCGGGAGGAGGCGGGCGGCGATCGCCTTGAGGCGCGGGTAGTAGGGGTGACCGGGGCGCAGCGCGTCGGCGTCGAGGGCCTCGTCGGCGACGCGGGCCGAGCCCCACTTGCCGTGCCCCCAGTACTGGATCGACGCGATCGGCCGATCGCCGAAGCTCGCCAGCCAGTCGAGCGCCTCGGTCCAGGTCGTGACCCCGCGGGTCGCGTCGAAGCGGCCGAGGCCGCGGTAGAGCAGGGCGCCGGTGATCCACGCGTGGCTCAGGCCGGGGAGGCCGCGGCGGCCGCGGCAGGTCCGGTCGTAGATCATCAGCCGCAGCGGCGCTGACTTGGCGAGCACGGGAGAACTCTACTCTCGCATGCCGAGCTCGGCGAGGACCGCCGACTCCTCGTCCTCGAGCTCGACGGCGCCCTGCGGGCCGCCGGCCCCGGCGCCGGCGAGGCGTGCCTGGCGTGAGTGGGTGATCCGCTTGCGGATGAACACGAGCTCCTCGGCGAGGCCGAGCGAGATGTAGCAGGCGACGAGGACCAGGAGGATCGCCGGGCGGTTGATCCGCGTCGCGGCGATGATCGCCAGGGTGATCACGAGGCCGGCGGTCGCCAGCGTGCGTCCGGTCGGCTTGAGGTCCTTCATCGATCGGAAGTGGATCCGCGAGATCATCAGGTAGCCGAGGACGGCGACCATCACCGCGACCATGACGACGTTGGTCGGCCGCGGGATCCCGAGCGCGTGGTTGACGAGGATGAGGCCGACGATCGCGGTCGCGGCGACCGGGATCGGCAGGCCGAGCATGTACTTGTCGACCTTCTTCGCCTGCGGGCCCGCGCCCTTGTTGGCCTGGGCGTCGGCGGCGTCGAGGGTCTCGGCGGTGTCGCTGCCCTCGCGGTTGGCGAGGATGTTGAAGCGCGCGAGGCGGAGCGCGCCGCAGGCGATGAAGACGAAGGCGACGGCGATGCCGACGCGGCCGAGGTCCTCGAGGCCCCAGCGGTAGATCAGCAGCGCCGGCGCGATCCCGAAGGTGATCACGTCGGCGAGCGAGTCGAGGTTGAGCCCGAGCTCGGACTGGGTCTTCGTCAGGCGCGCGATCCGGCCGTCGGTCGCGTCGAAGAAGAGGCCGAAGACGATCGCGAGCGCCGCCTTGTAGAGCACGTCGCTGTCCGCCCCCTCCTCCCCGAGGCGAGCGCAGAGCGTCACTGCGTAGAAGCCGCAGAAGATGTTCGCCAACGTGAAGAGGTTGGGCAGGAGGAAGTAGCTCTTCCAGAAGTTCACGGCGCGGCAGCTTACCACGCAGATCACGCCCCCCGCGCCAGCGTTGACAGGGGTCGTGGGCGGGCGCGATCGTCGGAGATCGATGAGCGTGGTCCTCAGGCTGGCCTATGATGGCACCGACTTCCACGGCTTCGCGCGCCAGCGCTCACGCCCCGACGGTCGTCCGCTGCCGACGGTCCAGGGGGCGCTCGAGGGGGCGCTCGCGGGCCTCTACGGCGCGCCGATCGTCACCCGCGGGGCGAGCCGGACCGACGCCGGCGTCCACGCGCGCGGCCAGGTCGTCGCCTTCGACCCGCCCTTCTCGATCCCCGCGCGGGGGCTCCTCCTCGGCCTCGCCGCGCGCCTGCCCGCGACCGTCGTAGCGACCTCGGCGTGGGAGGAGGCCGGCCCCGACGGCGGGCCCCTCGAGCCCCGCCACCACAACCTCGGCAAGCGCTACCGCTACGTCGTCCGCTGCGCCGGCCTCCGCGACCCGCTGCGTCAGCGCTTCGAGTGGCACCGGCCGCGGCGCCTCGACCTCGCGGCGATGCGCGACGCCGCCGCCCGCCTCGTCGGCGAGCATGACTTCGCCTCGTTCCGCGCCGCCGCCTGTCAGGCCAAGACGACGATCCGCCAGATCGACGCAGTGACCGTGACGGCCGCCGACGACGGCGAGCGCCTCGGCGATCCGGCGCTCGTCGACGGCGGCCCGTGCGACCGCGTGATCATCGACGTCCACGGCCAGGCCTTCCTCCACAACATGGTCCGGATCATCGCCGGCACCCTCGTCGAGATCGGCGACGGCCGGCGCGCGCCGGCCGATCTCGACGCGGCGCTCGCCGCCCGCGAGCGCCGGAGCGCCGGGATCACGGCGCCGGCTCAGGGCCTCACGCTCCTCGAGGTCCGCTGGCCGCGTCTTGCCGACGGCGCCGCCTGAGCCCGCGGCCCGGTGGCAGTGTGCAGACATGACCCTTTGGTCATGTCTGAGGCGCTCGACGAGGCGCCTGCGCGCGGCCTCAGCCGCCGCCGGCGATCGTCAGGCGCACGGGCTCGCGCTGGCGCAGCGCGTAGCGGCGCTCGGCGTACTCGACGTCCTCGACCCAGAGGCGGGCGGCACGGCGGGCGATCATCGGCCGGAGGAGCGGCGCGAGGCGGCGGGCGACGGCGAAGCCGCGGCGCTCCGAGCTGGCGAGGGTCGCCTCGAGGACGGCGCAGCGCCCCGGGCCGATCGGCGTCGCGTGGGTCTCGACGACCGAGCCGATCCCCTCGCCGCCGATGATGGTCATGACGATCGTCCGCTTGTCCGGGCAGTGGAAGGTCGCGTCGACCTCGACCGCGAGCGGCCCGGCGACGCGGTAGGCGACGCGCACGGTCAGGACGTCGCCGTCGTCGCTGAGCACCGCGAGGCGGGCGAAGGAGTGCGGGTGGTAGTGGGCGCCGTGCCAGGGGTCGAGGCGGTTGGCGAGGATGTCGGCGGGCTCGCAGCGCGCCTCCATGCGGATCACGCCGGAGAGGAAGCCGCGGGGGCGCGGCGCGAGGACGGGCGCGTCGGTCGCGGCCTCGCCGTCGTCGAGGCGCACCCAGGCGAGCACGCCGTCATCATGCGCCTGTCTCTCGCGCCATGTCCCTCGCGCGCCGTCGCCGAGCTCGAGGCCGTGCCACGGGCAGACGACGTTGTCGCCGCGGGTCTTGGCGCAGGCCAGCGACGCGCCCATGTGCGGGCAGGCCTCGGGCGCGGCCCGCAGGCGCCCCGAGGGCGTCCGCCAGAGGATCAGCGCCTCGCCGGCGATCGTGTAGGCGCGCGGGCTCCGGCCGATCGCCCGGCGGTCGTCGACCGCGTACCAGCCCCCCGCGGGCCGGGCGAGCGCCCGCTCAAGAGCGCGGTCGATCTTGCGCGGGTTGGCCTGGACCCAGTCGGGGGCGTCGCTGAGATCGTCGGGGAGGGGGGCGGTCGGCGGCTCGCCGAAGGTGATGAGGCGTCGCATGGTCGTGCTCGTCGGGGTCGCGTCGGGGTCGCGTGGAGGTCAGGTGGAGGCCGGGCGCAGCCAGCGGGCGCGCGAGCGCAGGACCTCGCGGGTCATCGCCGCGAGGGGCGTCGAGGTCATCACCCGCAGGCACTCACGGGCGCTGGCGTGATCGGAGAGGAAGCGGATCAGGAGGTCCGGCGGCAGGCGGTCGAAGAGGTCGGCGAAGAGCTTGGGGGCGCGCTCCGGGTGGCGGTGGACGTACGAGAGGAAGACGCGATCCATCGCCGTCGCCAGGGCTGAGCGCGGCGCCGGGGGCGGGGGCGGCGTCGCCGTGAGGTCGGCCCCCGCGAGGCGGTCGGCGGTCGCCTGGGCGAAGCGCTGGATCGCCAGGAAGGCGTAGCCGGTCGACGGCTTGGCGAGGCCGCCGCGCAGGCCGACGTTGTAGACCCGCGGCGACGGCTGCGGCCGCGCCGGCGCGGTCGTCATCGGGATCACCCCGCGCTCGCGGAAGGCGATCGTGAAGTCGTCGACGGCGAAGCGGCGGCGCAGGTAGTCGCGGATCCTCGCCTCGTAGGTCGCCGTCGGCAGCGTCGCCTCGGTGAAGTAGGTCGCCTCGACGAGCGCGCGCTCGCGGCTGAAGGGGAGGACGTAGAGGAAGTGGAGGCCGTCGCCCTGGGGGACGTCGAAGTCCATGAGGATCGCCTTGCCCGGGTCGAAGCGCGGGCGGTCGACGACGATCTCCCAGCCGAGGAAGTGCTGGAGGAGCTCGACCTCGATGTCGCCGGTCGCCGGCGCGGCGCTCGGCCCCGGGTGCGGCGGGCGGCTGTCGAAGGCGAGGCGCGCTCGCATGGCGCCGCCGTCGGTGGTGATCGTCACCCGCGATCCCTCGTCCACGATCGACGACGCCGCGCGCCCGAGGTGGAGCTCGACGCCGGCCTCGCGCAGGCGGCTCAGCGCTTGGGTGTAGAAGGCGTCGGCGGCGACGTGGACGTAGGGGAGGCGCGAGGAGCCGCGGATGATCGAGCGCCCGGGGACGCGCACCTCCCAGCGCGACCAGCGGTGGGTGATCGCGGCGGTGAAGGGCTGCGGCTCGACCGGCCAGAAGCACCAGGTGCGATCGCGGACATAGCGCTCGCGGGGCTCGATCACGGCGATCCGCGGGCGTCGTCCCGGCCACCGCGCGGTCGCCAGGGCGAGCGCGAGGCTGAGGCCGGCACAGCCGGCGCCGACCACCGCCAGGTCTGCGTCGACGGGCGCAACCATCGCGGCAACCATGGCCGGGGTCGGAGCGATCGACAAGCGCGCGCGAGGTCATGGTCGCGGTCGGGTCTCGCGCGCTGCGGTCGTTGGCTCACAGAGCGCCGCGCAGGGGCATGTGAGAGCGCGTGCGACTTCCTCGGCGGGCTGCTAGGGTTGGCCCATGCGCGACACCCTGCTCCTCCGTGCGCGTCTCCAGGCGGCGCTCATTAGCGGACCCCTCGCGGTCGCTGGCGCCGCTCTCGCCTGCGGTCCGGGCCCGAGCAGCGGGCCGGCCCCGCAGGTCCGCTCCGGACACAACGACCCGGGCACGCCGGCGGCGAAGCCCAAGCCCGGGCGCGTCGCCGCCGGGACCGCGATGCGAGCCGAGGCCGCCAAGGAGGCGGAGGCGAAGGAGGCCGAGGACGTCCGGCCCTTCGCCGAGTCGCCTTACCCGGAGCGCTGGGGCCTCGACCCCTACGACCCGGAGGCGGCCGAGGAGGAGGGCTGCGTCAACGGCGACTGGTGCGGCCCCGTCGACGCCGCCCGCAAGTTCGCCAACGCCGACGCCGGCGACGAGATGGGCTGCCCCGCGCGCCTCCTCCACGTCGCCAACAACGGCGCCAAGGAGAGCGACAAGGTCTACAAGGGCTTCTCCTTCGATCCGATGATGCAGGGCCGGGTCCGCCGGCTGTCGACGCAGGAGGCCCGCGACAAGGAGGGCCGCGACGACATCTGCTGCTACCACTGGTTCAACTACTGCAGCGGCCGGCCGCTCCTCGGCGGGTCCGAGGTCGCCTGCGCAGACGGCGGTGAGCCCGTGGCGGCGCTCCTCCATGAGGAGGCCCAGGTCGCGCCGCTGGTCGCCAGCGCCGCCTGGACCGGCGCGGTCGAGGGCGTCGCCGAGGTCACTGACGCGGCGCTGCGCCGCCACCTCGCGGGCGCCTGGCTGGCGGACGCGCGGATGGAGCACGCCTCGATCGCCGCGTTCGCGCGCTTCGG
>JAGQIT010000293.1 GCA_020431135.1 Myxococcales bacterium
GATCGCGTTGAGCGGCGTGCGGATCTCGTGGCTGATGTGGGCGAGGAAGGCGCTCTTCGCCCGGTTGGCGGCGTGCGCCTCCTGCTCGGCGCGGGCGAGCTCCTGGGCGCGCAGGCGCTGGTGGTCGATCGCCATGCGCTCGGCGAGCGCCTGGAGGATCTCGCCGTCGTCGGCGGTGAAGGCCGGTCGGCCCGCGCCGCGGGTCACGAGGAGCACGCCGAAGAGCTGGGCGCCGAGGACCAGGGGCGCCCCGAGGTAGCCCCAGCTCGCCGCGCGATCGACGAC
Source organism: Myxococcales bacterium (assembly GCA_020431135.1). GTDB lineage: Bacteria > Myxococcota_A > Polyangia > Nannocystales > Nannocystaceae > JADJRG01. Next base: position 286 of record JAGQIT010000293.1, read on the forward strand.
CACCGAGACCTCGCGGCTGACGAGGACGCGGTCACAGAGGTCGATCACGGCGGCCGAGAAGTAGCGCTCCTCGGGCCAGGCGTCGCTGGCTACCCGGGGGAGCCGGTCGCCGTCCGCGAGGAAGAGGCCGACGCGATCGCAGCCGAGGATCTCGGCGATCTCCGCGAGGGCCAGCGGCCGGGGGGTTGGGCTCTCGGTGGGGTCGCTCATCGCTGCCTGCTGGCGTGATGACCTCTCCCCGCCCACCCCCGCCTGCGGAGCAAGGCTAATGAAGATCCGCGGGCGGCGACAAGGGGACGGACCGGTCGAGGCGCGCGAAGCCGCGCGTGGGCGGCGTTTTTACGGGTCTTTCGGCGTCGGGGAGCGGGACTCCTTCGCGGCCTCGAGCCGACGGCGCTGGCGCCACTGGGACAGGCGGCGGAGCTCAGCGCGGCCTCGGCGAGGCTCGTCTCAAACAGACGACAGGCGAGCGGCTAGTCGAGGGCCCGGAGGCAGCAGCGGGTCTCGTGCCGGTCGATCCGGAAGGCCCACTGGAAGCCCGGAGGGAGCTGGCCTTCGCCGGAGATCACGCCGTCGATGGCCGACGGGCGGTTGTCCGGGCCGAGGGTCGTATGCAGCTCGATGCACACGCCATAGGTCTCCTCGAGCGAGCGCAGCCAGAGCGACTGATCGTCCGAGAGGTCCGGGGCGTCGAGGAGGTTCGAGCTCCGCTCGGAGAGCAGCTTGACGATATCGGAGTAGCTTCGACTACGGTTGACAGCCTGCACGTCTACGATCCCAACGCTGTCATCAGTACCCGCGGACTACGGGTGTGATGAGCGATCGTGAGTATACCCAAGGGACCGCGCGGCGCGACCGAAAACGCCGGCAAAATGCGTGCGGTCGATCGTCGCAGGATCCCTGTCACAGGCGCTGGTAACGATCGATTTGTAATTCAGATCTCGTTTGTTACGAGAATGTGCCAGTGACTCTGACACCGGGACCTACATCGCCGTGGCGTTGTGCCACAGTGCTGTCAGAATGCCCCAATCGACGCGGCGAAGCGATCTCCCTCGCGTGGGTCGCCGGCGCCGGCTCGCCGAGAACTTAAAAAAGGAGACGGACCCCGGTGCACCGGGGCCCGTCGGGCCTCGAGGACGCCGGCCGGAGCCGGCAGCGGGATTTTCTCGCCGAGCCCTGACCTAGGCCTGGGCGCGGGCGACGGGGGTCGCCCGCGCGACCCGGCGGGTCGAGGTCAGGTTCTTGAGCCAGCGGCTGAGGTCACGGCTGACCTGGCCGGCGGTGCGCAGGAAGTCGCGCTCAGCGTTGATCGTCGACACGAGGTAGTCGTCGTTGAACTCGTCGACGAGCTCGAGGAGCTCGGTGATCCCGGCGGCGCCCTCGGGGCCCTCGGTGATCGTCCCGATCCCGTTGTCGTCGAGGAACTCGATGAGGAGGTCGAGCACCTCGCGGTAGTTGCGGAGCGCCCGGCGGGTGAGGCCGTCGGCCTTGGCCTTGAGGAAGTCCTCGAAGGCCGCGGAGGTGGTGATGGTGTTCTGCGTGTCGGTCATGGTCCCAGTCCTCTGCGCGTGGTTTTTGGTTCCGTTGCCCCACCTGCCAGGGCCTCGAGGTGCCCCCCGCGGGAGGGGCGTGGCCTCGAGATCGGTTCATGCGCCCATGCAGGTGCCTCTCTCGCGTATGAGCCAAACGAAGGGAAAAGGGTGCGGGGTCGGTTCACTTTTCTCGATCGGCCCCTACGGCCCCGCAGCCGGGGGCGAGCGGTGACTATCTCTACGTGTCCGCGTTTGCAAGGCAAATTCCAGCGGTCCTTGACAAGGCGCGCGAGCGCCCCCTAGGTGAGGGGGTCGATGCGGGTTCTCTCCTGGAACGTCAACGGGCTCCGCGCCTGCGCAAAGAAGGGCTTCACGGACTGGCTCCGGGCCTCGGAGGGGACGATCGTCGGGGTCCAGGAGGTGCGCGCGCGCCGCGAGCAGCTCCCCGAGGACATCGCCGCGCCCGAGGGCTGGGCCACCCACTTCGTCGGCGCCGAGCGCCCCGGCTACAGCGGCGTCGGCCTCTTCGCGCGCCGCGAGCCCGACGACGTCCAGGACGCCCTCGGCGAGGCGCGCTTCGACTGCGAGGGGCGCGTGCAGATCGCCCGCTTCGGCCGCCTGCGCGTCGTCAACGTCTACTTCCCGAACGGCAGCGGCAACGACCGCGACAACGGCCGCGTCCCCTACAAGCTCGACTTCTACCGCCACCTCTTCGAGGTTCTCCAGCGCCTGCGCCGCTCGGGGGCGCGGATCCTGGTGATGGGCGACTTCAACACCGCCCACCGCGAGATCGACCTCGCGCGGCCGAAGACCAACCTGAAGACGAGCGGCTTCCTCCCGGAGGAGCGCGAGGAGCTCGACCGCTGGCTGCGGCGCGGCTGGGTCGACACCTTCCGCCACTTCGAGCCGGACGCCGAGGGCGCCTACACCTGGTGGAGCCAGCGCTTCGGCGTCCGCGAGCGCAACGTCGGCTGGCGGATCGACTACATCCTCGCGTCGCCGTCGGCGATGCCCTTCGTCAAGGGCGCGGCGATCCACCCGAAGGTGATGGGCTCGGACCACTGCCCGATCTCGGCGGTCGTCGACCCGAAGATCCTCGGCTGAGCGGCGGCCTCTGCCTCACGTCCGCGGGGATCGTCGGGCAGGCGATGACTGCCCGGCCCGGAGGGGGGTGCGTACTGTGTCCGCGCCGCTCGGAACAAGCGATGACGACAGGGCGCCGCCGTCGACGTTCGTGCCCGTGCCGGTGTGGTGACGGGCGAGCCCGCAGCGACGCTCGCGGGCCGGCGCGGCGGGTGCTCGTCGAGCTCGGGCGCCGCGTCGCCGGTTGTGGTCGGGCCAACGGCGTTCGGCGCCAGAAGGCGCGGAGCGCTGACAATCGCCCGTGGCCGGCGTACCTTGGCCCTATGTCTCGCCCGCGCCCCTACCTCCTCCCCCTCGTGGCCGCGCTCCCGCTGGTCCTCGCCGCCTGCCCGAAGACCGAGAAGAAGCCCGACACGAAGGAGACTGCGGCGAAGACCGAGGGCGAAGCCGAGGCCACGCCGCCGACGCCGGAGGAGGCCAAGGCCTTCGTCGCCGAGGTCGATAAGGAGCTTCGAAGGCTCTGGGTCGCCTCGAGCAAGGCGGAGTGGGAGAAGAACACCAACATCACGGACGCGACCGAGTCGGCCGCGGCCAAGGCCAACGAGGCGGTGATGGCCTACCTCGGCGGGGCGATCAAGGAGGCGACGAAGTACGACGTCCCCGGCCTCGACCCCGCGACCGCGCGCCAGCTCCACCTCCTGCGGGTGACCGCCGAGCCCCCGCCGGCGCCGGCCGACGCCGAGGAGCGGGCCGAGCTCGCTGAGCTCGGCGCGAAGATGGACGGGCTCTACGGCAAGGGCCTCCACTGCCCGCCGGAGGGCAGCGCCCTCGCGGCCTACGGCGCCAAGCTAGCGAAGGAGAAGAGGGCTCAGGGCGTCACGGACGAGGACGAGCTCCGCGGCTGCCTGCGCCTCGGCGACCTCAGCGACGTGATGGCCGAGAGCCGCGACTACGAGCTCCTCCTCCAGGCTTGGCGCGGCTGGCACGCCATCGCCCGCGAGATCCGCCCGCTCTATTCGCGCTTCGTCGACCTCGCCAACGCCGGCGCCAAGGAGATCGGCTACGCCGACCTCGGCGAGCTGTGGCGCGCCGGCTACGACATGACGCCGGCCGCGTTCGAGGCCGAGAGCGAGCGCCTGTGGCAGCAGGTCAAGCCGCTCTACGAGGAGCTCCACTGCTACGTCCGCGCCGAGCTCAGCGACAAGTACGGCGCCGACAAGGTGCCGGCCGACGGCCTCATCCCGGCGCATGTCCTCGGGAACATGTGGGCGCAGGAGTGGGGGAACATCTACTCCGAGGTCACGCCCTACCCGAAGACGACGAGCGTCGACGTCACCGCCGGCCTCAAGAAGGCGGGCTACGACCCGATCAAGATGGTCAAGCTCGGCGAGTCGTTCTTCACCTCGCTAGGCCTCGATCCGCTGCCGGCGACCTTCTGGGAGCGGTCGATGTTCACGAAGCCCGACGGCCGCGAGGTCGTCTGCCACGCCTCGGCCTGGGACGTCGACTTCAACGACGACCTGCGGATCAAGATGTGCATCAAGATCAACGCCGAGGACCTGATCACGATCCACCACGAGCTCGGCCACAACTACTACTACCACTACTACTACACGCTGCCGATGCTCTTCCAGGCGGGCGCCCACGACGGCTTCCACGAGGCGATCGGCGACGCGCTCGCGCTCTCGGTGACGCCGCAGTACCTCAAGGACATCGGCCTCATCGACGAGGTGCCGGGCGACGACAAGGCGCTGATCAACCAGCAGATGCAGGACGCGCTCGACAAGATCGCGTTCCTGCCCTTCGGCAAGCTGATCGATCAGTGGCGCTGGGACGTCTTCAGCGGCAAGGTCGACAGGGCGCGCTACAACGAGGCGTGGTGGGAGCTGCGGGCGAAGTACCAGGGCCTCGCGCCGCCGGAGCCGCGCAGCGAGGAGGACTTCGACCCGGGGGCCAAGTACCACATCCCGGCGAACGTCCCCTACACCCGCTACTTCCTCGCGCGGATCCTCCAGTTCCAATTCCACAAGGCGCTGTGCGCCGCCGCCGGCCACGAGGGGCCGCTGC
>JAGQIT010000294.1:0-4607 GCA_020431135.1 Myxococcales bacterium
GCGCCGATGGCGATGCACGAGACCATGCTGGTGCCGACGCTGATCGGCACGCCGAGCACCGCCAGCGTCCCCATCGTCACCGCCAACGTCCAGAGCGCCGGCAGGAGCGCGAAGAGCTGGCGGGCGATCAGGAGGACGAGGGCGAGGCCAGCGACCGAGACCAGCGTCGACGAGAAGAGCGAGGAGGTCACGCTCTCGGCGAAGGCCTCGCCGATCACCGGCTGACCGGTGAGGCGCGGGCGGAAGGCGACCTCGCGGCCCTCGGCGCCGGCCGGGATCTCGGCGACCCGCCACTCCTCGTCGTCGAGCTCGCTGAGCGCCGGCTGGAGGTCGGCGCAGCTCTTCCCCGGCTCCCCGCCGCTCGGCGCGAGGCCGAGGGCGGCGCAGCGCTGGGTCACCCGGTGTTTGAGGATCTCCTCGTCGACCCGCGCGCCGAGGATCTTCGCGGCGAAGCCGATCCCCTCGGGATCGCTCTCGGCGAGGGTCGGCAGCTTCGACCGGAGGAGCGCCTCGAGGGCGGCCTCGCGGGGCTCGATGAGCGACGCCGGATCGATCGCGTCGATCTCCTCCCGCGGCACCCCCTCGACCGGCGAGTCCTCGCCCTCGAGGGCCGCGTCGCGGATCGTCGCCAGGGCGGCGAGGAGCGCGTCGGTCGGCGCGACCTTGGTCGACGCCGAGGTCAGGAGATCGCGATCGATCTGGCGCCCGAGGAGGCGCTCGAGGCGGGCGCCGACCTCGGCGACCTGGATCGCCCGGACCTCCGGGACCGCCGTCGAGACCGCGAACATCCGGTCGTTCGCGCCCTCGTAGCGCCGCAGGACCTCGCGCACCTTGGCGGTGACGGCGACCTGCTCGGCCCCGGGCATCGGCGCGAGCTTGACGTGGATCAGCGCGCCGGCGGCGTCCTCGGTCATGAGCTGGGCCATCGCCGGGTGGCCGGTGAGGTAGGTGAGCACTCGGGCAGCCCGCGGCGCGGTCTCCGGGACCCCGCGGCGGCCGCCCAGCGCCTGGTTGAGGACCTCGACCGGCTCGACCACCGAGCGGACGTCGGCGACCCCCTCGATCAGCGCGACCTGCTCGCTGATCTCGCGGATCTCGCGGAGCGTGATCGCCTCGGCGAGCGGCCCCTCGATCGTCACCTGGAGGAAGATCGAGCCGCCGAAGTGCTCGTCGAAGAAGGCGGTCGCCCGCCGCGGCTCGCTCTCCGCCGAGAAGACGTTGCCGGTGTCGGGGTCGGCGACCATCCGGGTGCTGAGCCCCGCGCCGATCGCCGCGATCGCCAGGAGGAGCCAGAGCGGCGGCCGCAGGCGCAGCGGCATCGCCCGCTCGGGCCGCGGCTTCATCCACCCCTTCGGCAGGAGGGACAAGAGCGCGGGCATCACCAGGATCGCCAGCGCCAGGAGGAGGAGGACGCCGACGCCGGCGGCGACGCCGAAGCGCTGCATCGGCACCTGCGGCATCACCAGGAGCGCGAAGAAGGCGACCGCGGTCGTCAGCCCGCTGAGCACCACCGGCCGCCAGAGCTCGCGGACCACCGCCGACGCGCGCTCGCGGCTGCTCGCGCCCTCCTGGCGCTGGTAGCCGGCGAGCATGTGGACCCCGAAGGCGCCGCCGAGGGCGACCATCATCACCGGGATCGACGACGAGACGATCGTCAGCGACTCGCCGAAGACCCCATGGGCGCCCATCACCAGGCCGACCCCGAGGGCGGTGACGACGACGTTGAGGACCGCGGCGACCAGCGAGCCCAGGAGGATCGCCGAGACCAGGACGAGGACGCCGATGACGATCGGCGAGAGGCGGACGATGTCGGCGCGGCTGGTGCGGGCGGCGTCCTCCTCGATGAAGGGCGCGCCGGAGAAGTGGCTCTCGGCCGGCCAGCGCTCGCGGGTGAGCTCGCGGATCCTGCCGAGGAGCTCCGCGCGCTCGTTCCCCGAGCGATCCTCGCGGCTCAGGAGGAAGACCATCAGCGACGCCGCCCGGCCGTCGGCCGAGACCACGTTGCCGACCGCGTCGCGCGAGCCCAGCACGCGCTCGCGGATCGCCGCCGGATCGCGGAGCTCCTCGGGCACCAGGGCCGCGACCTCGAGGCCGTCCTCGGTGACCACCGGGTTCGGCAGGTCGGTGAACGAGAGGACGACCTTGACCCCGGGGAGCTCGGTGATCGCCTTCGAGAGCGCCCGCACCCGATCGACCTCGTCGATCCCGAGCATGTCGCCCTCGTCGACGTGGAGGCCGACGAGGCCGATCTCGAGCATCCCGAAGCGGGCCGCGACCTCATGAAAGTTGATCACCTCCGGGTGATCCGGCGGCAGGAAGGCGAGGACGTCGTTGTCCTCGCGGACGTCGTCGACGCCCGGGAGGATGAAGGCCGCGAGGGCGACGACGATCGCCAGGATGACCCAGCGGGCGCGGATGATCGGGTGCACCTCCATCGCCCGCTCCTACGCGCCGCGGCTCACGGCGATGGTTGTGGCCGTCACCGGCGGAGGAGGACGGCGGGGAGGCGAGCTAGGCGGGGCCACGGGGCCCTAGCGTTGCCTAGGTCCAGACGGGCGTCAACCACTCCCGGCGACGCTCGACCCGACCGCGGACGACGTCGCCGAAGTAGGTCTGCAGGCGCTTGGTGATCGGCCCGATCTCGCCTTCGCCGACCAGGCGGCGGTCGACCGAGCGGACCGGCGTGATCTCGGCCCCGGTCCCGCAGAGGAACATCTCGTCGGAGGTGTAGAGCTCGGAGCGGCCGATCGATCGCTCGACGAAGGGGAGCCCGAGATCCTCGGTGATCAGCGAGATCAGCGAGCGCCGGGTGATCCCGTCGAGGTTGTCCTCGGTGCTCGGCGGGCTGTAGAGGACCCCGCGGCGGACGATGAAGACGTGCTCGGCGCTCCCCTCCGAGACCTGACCGCGCTCGGTCAGGAAGATCGCCTCGTCGAAGCCGTTGTCGTGGGCCTCGCGGCGGGCGAGCGCGGAGTTGAGGTAGAGCCCGGTCGGCTTGGTCCGCGCCGGGATCGCGTTGTCGGAGACCCGCCGCCACGACGACACGCAGACGTCGATGCTGTCCTTGTCGAGGTAGCGCCGCAGCGGCATGCAGAAGGCCGTGAAGCAGGAGTCCTCCTCGCGGAGGAGCGGCGCCAGGCGGTTGGAGTTCGAGAAGAGGAGCGGCCGGATATAGACGTCGTAGTGGACGTCGTTGCGCTGGAGGAGCTCGACGAGGATCGACGAGACCTCGGCGTGGTCCCCCGGCAGGCGCATGAAGAGCACCTTGGCCGAGCGCTGGAGGCGGGTCACGTGATCGGCGAGGCGGTAGACATAGACCTGCCGCTCGTCGTCGGCGAGGTAGCCGCGGACGCCTCCGAAGCACCCGAGGCCGTAGTTCAGGCCGCGGGAGCGGACGCTGATCCGCGCGTCGTCATCATCCACGAAGTCGCCGTTGAAGTACGTGACCATGGCGGGGCGAGGATGCCAGAGTCGACCGACGATCTGCCACCCCGACAATCGGAGTTCGGGGGTGTGCAGGGCCCTTCGCGCCCGAATTCTGGATTTCTGGGCGAGAGCCTCCTCACGGCTCGCGGAGGTCCTCGGCGCCGCGTCGACGCGCGAGCACGCGGCGCGTCCGCGCTCTCAAGGCGCGCGCCCTCGCCTATCCTCTCGCCGTGCCCGCGCTCGTCCTCCTCGCCTGGCTCGCCGTCGTCGTCGCCGTCGCGCGACGGTGGCGCCGCGCCGAGCCGAGCGCTCCGCGCATCGACGCCGCGGTGATCACGGGCGCGCTCACCCTGACGATCGCCGGGCTCATCACCTCGCTCCTCGGCGTCGTCGGTCGCTTCGACCACGCCTCGCTCGCCCTCGCCGGCGTCCTCACGGCCGCCCTCCTCTGGCCCTGGCGGCGGCGCGCGACGGCGACGACCGAGGCCGCGCCGCCGGGGAGCGCCGCCCTCCCCAAACGCGCCGCCCTCGCCCTCGCCCTCGCCCTCGGCGGCGGCCTCGCCCTGCGCGCGCCCCTTCACAGCGCGGAGCTCGCGGGCCGCGACCAGGGCACCTACGTGCTCCGCGCCCGCCACCTCCTCGCGCGCGGCGAGCACGATCTCCGAGATCCCGTCCTCGCCGCCGCCGGCGCGGCGGCCCCGCGGCCCGGTCCCGGCGACCTCGTCGGCCTCTACCCGACCGACGGCGATCCCTGGCGGCGCGGGGTCTACGAGGGCGCCTACCGCCCGGGGCTCTACCTCGCGGACCGCGACGCCGGCGCGGTGGTCCCTCAGTTTTTGCACATGCACCCCGCGCTCCTCGGCCTGTGGGGCGCGATCTTCGGGGCGGCGAACGTCGCCGGGATCCTCTACCTCTACGCGGCGCTCAGCCTCCTCGCGATCGCGGCGATCGCCCGCCGCCTGTGGCCGACGCGGGCGTGGGCGGGGGTCGTCGCGGCGGCGATCGTCGCGGTCCATCCGCTGACGATCTGGGTGCAGCGCACGCCCCTGACCGAGACGCTGGCGCTACCGCTCGGCCTCGCGGCGCTCCTCGCCGCCCTGGTGAGCGAGCGCCGCGTCCTGACAGCGGCGCTCCTCGGCGCGCTCGCCTGGTTGCGGGGCAACGCCTGGCTGGCGGCGCCG
>JAGQIT010000294.1:4753-17482 GCA_020431135.1 Myxococcales bacterium
CTCTTCCCGGTGCGCCCCGCGACCCTCAGCGCGCTCGCGGTCGTCGGCGTTCTCGCCTGGGCGCTCCTCGATCGCGGGCTCTTCGAGCGCCTCCGCGCCCGCCCCTGGATCGCCGCGCTCCGCGGGCAGCTCCCGCGGGTGCTCGTCGTCGCCGGCCTCACCGCGATAGCGACCTTCCTCTACGGACAGCCCGCGGAGCTGAGCGCCCCGCCCTACAGCCGCCTCGATCACGCGCTCGCGGGGCTCGGATCGGTCCTCCTCGGCCTCGCGCTCGTCGGCGCCCTGTGCCTGCTGTGGCGGCCGCCGAGCGTCGACGCGTGGCTCCTGGCGCTCGCGAGCGTGCCCCTGACCACCCTCGCGCTCTACGCCCAGCGCAACCTGCCGCAGGCGGGGCTCTTCTACTTCGGCCGCTACCTCGTCCCGGAGCTCGGACCGCTCGTCGTGCTCCTGGCGCTCGGCGGGCTCTTCGCGGGGCTCGACGCCCTCGGGGCGCGCCTGCGTCGACGCCGATCGCTCCGAGCTGTCGACGCGCTCGGGACGCTCGCGCTCGTCGGCGCGGTCGCCTGGCCCCTCGTCGCGCAGCCGGTCGTCCGCGTCCACGAGCACGCCGGCACAGAGCGCCTCGTCGCCGCGATCGCCGAGGCCCTCCCGGAGAACGCGATCGTCGTCGCCGGCGGCGAGGGCTGGCACAGCTCGCACGCCTTCAATCAGGTCGGCGGCGCGCTGGTTCTCGAGCACGGCGTCGAGGTCCTCCCCTACCGGAGCGCGGAGGCGGCCTACGCCTCCCTTAATGCGCTCGTCGTCGACGGAGTCGCCGGCGACGAGGCGCCGGTCTACCTCCTCCTCGGCGAGGCGAGCCACGCCTACACGCGCGCCGACGGGGCCCTCATCGCCGCGCTCGACGACCTCCTGCCGCCGCCCCTGCGCGCGCGCCCGGTCGGGCTCTACGAGCTCTACAGCGACCGCCTGACCCGCGACATCGAGGCGCTGCCGTCGCGTGTGACCCGCTCGGCGCTGCGCCTCGGGCTCCTCCGCGTCGAGGTCGATCCGCAGCTCGCCGGCGACGCCGTCCAGCGCTGGCACTTCGTCGACGGCGAGGCCCGCGGCCCGACGCAGCTCAGCCTCAAGGGCGGGCGCTGGACGGACGGGGCGCTCTGTCTGTCGCGCAAGCGCGACCTCGCGATCACCCTCCCGCCGATCGCCGCGCCGGCCTCGGTCGTCCTGGTCGCAGGGCCAGATTCAGAAGGCGCCGCCGGTCGTTGGAGGGTCCGCGTCGGCGACCAAACTCTCGACCTCCACCCGCCGCCGCGACGACGGGAGCAGAGCACCCTCGGCCCCTTCCCGCTCGCGCCCGCGGTCGCCCGCGGAGGCGCGACGATCCGCGTCCGCGGCGGCAAGGCGCCCTCCGCGTCCCGACCCTGCCGAGACGGCGACCTCGCGGAGCTCCGCATCCTGTACGATCGGCCAGGTTCGCAGAGCACCGCGGAAGCTGACGCGATCGCGACCTCGTGGGCGCCGCCCCGCGATCTCGGGCACCCGCCGAGGCGCGCGACCTGGGTCCGCGGCCGCTCGCTCTCCCACCTGCGCCCCGGCATCCGCCCGAAGCCGGCGGTCGAGGGCCAGTCGCTCCTCATCGAGGCCGGCGCTCCGCTGCGCTTCCCGAGGACCGCGCTGCCGCCGGGCGCGGGGGCGTGGATCGTCCACCTGACACGGGTGAGCGGCCGACCGCAGACCCTCGAGGTGCGCGTCGACGGGACCCTCATCGCCGCGGTCGAGCTCCCCGCGGACCGCCGCGGCTCCTGGCAGGCGCCGCCGATCCCGTGGGTCGCCAGCGACGCGCCCGCGGAGGTCGAGCTCCGCGTCGACGGACCCGCCGGAGCGGCCGTCGCCCTCCGCGACGTCGCGTTCTTCAGCGAGACCGCGCTCGCGGGGCCCGCAGAGGTGCGCTAGACGGCCGCTCTGCACCTTGTCCCGCGACCATCGTCCCCCTGCAGAACTCGCCCCGTCCCGCGCTCTCGCGGCGACCTCGGTGCCTAGGCGATGAGCGGCGGCCAGCGCGAGCCCGTCTGCGTCCGCTCAGGTCTCGACCCCCCCGCCTGCACGACCTCCAGCAGAGGCCTCCACCACCGCGCAGCCCCGCGCTATCGAAGCGTCGAGCGAGCATGTCAGCTATCCTCGCGCGGATGTCCACCGCGCGCCCCCTCGCCCTGATCACCGGAGCCAGCCGCGGGATCGGCCTCGCGATCGCCGAGCGCCTCGCCGAGGCCAGCGATCTCGTCCTCGTCGCCCGCGACGCCGAGCGCCTCGCCGCCGCCGCGGAGCGCCTCGGAGCGCCGGCCGTCGCCACGGCGACCGCGGACCTCGGCGACTCGGACGGGCTCGCCGATCTCGTCAGCCGCCTGCGCGCGCACACGGAGCGCCTCGGGCGGCCGATCACGGTCCTGGTCAACAACGCCGGCGCGGCCTCCTCCGCGCCGCTCGGGCGCACCCCCGACGCGCTCTTTGATCGGATGATCGCCCTCAACGCCCGCGCCCCCTTCGCCCTCGCCCGCGCGCTCGTGCCGGGGATGATCGAGGCGGGCGGCGGCCGCGTCATCAACGTCGCGTCGACGGCCGCGCTAAAGGGCTACGCCTACACAGCCGCCTACTCGGCGAGCAAGGCGGCGGTGGTCGGCTGGACGCGCGCCCTCGCCGTCGAGGTCGCCCGCAAGGGCGTGACCGTGAACGCGGTCTGCCCCGGCTTCACCGACACCGACATCGCCAGCGACGCGATCGCCAACATCCAGCGCTCGACCGCCCGGAGCGAGGACGAGGCCCGGACCGCGCTCGCCCGCTTCTCGCCGCTCCAGCGCCTCCTCGATCCGAAGGAGGTCGCCGACCTCGTCGCCTACCTGGCGTCGCCCGCCGCGGCCGCCATCAACGGCCAGGCGATCGCGATCGACGGCGGCGAGACGGCCTGAGCCTCAGTCGTCGCCCCGGGCCTGGCGGCCGCGCTTCTTCTCCGAGACCCTGCGCTTGGCCGAGAGGCGGCGCTCCCGGGAGCCCGCCGAGGGCTTCGTCGGCCGCCGCCGCCGCGGTCGCCGAGCCGCGCGCTCGAGGAGGGCGATCAGCTTGGCGTGGGCGTCCGCGAGGTTGCGCCCCTGATCTCGGGTCAACGCGCTGGTGATCAGGAGCTCGTCGCCCGCGGTGATGAAGCGCGCGCCGAGCATACGCAGGCGCTCGAGCGCGGCCTCGCTGAGACCCTCGATGTCCGCGAGGCTGACGCGGAGCTCGACCTTCGTCGCCACCTTGTTGACGTTCTGCCCCCCGGGGCCCGACGACCGGGTCGCCCGCCAACGCATCGCCGCCGAAGGCACGCGGATCCCGCCCGCGGTGATGATGATCTCGGGGAGCACGCCCCGCTTATCGCACACGCGGGGCCAGCGTGGCCAACAGCCGCGCTGGCGCCACGACGCCCTCCGCGCGCGCGAGCGCGTCCGCCTCTTCGGTCGCCTCGCGGCCGCGATCGCCCCCCGTGAGCTCACCGAGCCGCAGCCGCGCCGCGGCTGACCACAGGGTCATGTCCCGGGCCGTGAAGCCCTCCGCAGCCGCGCGGTAGGCAGTGATCGCCCGGTCGTGGGAGCCACGGAGCGCCATCACGCCGCCGCGCACGAGGTCGACGAAGGGCTCGGCCCAGGCGGCGCGCTCGACCGACATCTCGTGGAGCTCGCCGGCCGCGACGTCGGCGAGTCGGCGGCGCCCGGACGCCGCGCACGCGAGGGCGATGTTCGCCCGCCACAGCCGACCCATGATCCGGAGGTAGGAGCCCGCGAACGCGACGTTGCGCCGGTACTCCGGCCACGCAGCCTCGAGCCGCGCCCACGCGCGGTCGAGATCGCCCGAATAGAGATCGACGGCCCGCTCGCCGAGGAACGCCCACGCCCGCTGGACGACGAACTGCTTCGCCGGCCACCGGCCGACCGCCACCTCGAGCTCGCGCGCCGCGACGTCGGGGTTGTCCGCCGCGAGGTGGGCGAAGACCTGGAGCCCGGCGCGCAGCGTCGTCGATCCGCAGCGATCGCCGGCCTCGTCGACCCCCTTGAGGCAGGCCTCACGGCGCTCGCGCAGCTCGCGGAGGCGGCCGAGGTAGAAGAGCGAGTTGAGCTCGAAGAACCCCGCCATCGTCGCGATGTAGCCCGATCCCTGGTGACGCAGGCCGAGCGCGTTGAGCTCGTGGATCCACTCGATCGTCTCGACCCAGCGCCCGCGGCTGAACGCGACGACCGCAGAGCAGAGGAGCCACGACTCCTGGGCCCGCGGATCGTCGCAGGCGTTGAGGAGGCCGCGCGCCCGCTCGAGGATCCGGCCGACGCGACCGCCGCCGCCGAGGTGGGCGACGAACGCCGCCTCGCCGCAGAGCGCCGGGACTAGGTAGTTCGGCTCGCCGATGTCGAGCGCCCGCCGCAGGAAGCGGGCCTGGAAGACCATCGCCATCAGCGGGTCGCTCGACGAGAAGCCCTCGCGCGCCGCGGCGAGGGTCTCGAGGTGCGCGCGCTCCTTCGGCTCGATGTTGCCGGCGCGCCGGAGCGTGAACCCCTGACCGCGCAGACGGAGGCGCAGGCGCTCCGCCCCGAGGGCGAGCACGGCCCGCGTCCGCCCGCCCGGCCACGACTCCTCGACCTCGCGGAGGACGAGGCGCAGCGCCGCGGTCCCGCGGGTGATCTCGCCGCTGCGCAGGAGCATCATCGCGGCTGAGCGGCGCAGCGCCAGCGCCTCCTCTGGATCGGCGCCGACGGCCGCGGCGAAGTAGTTCTCCGCCGCCGCCTCGCCGCGCCCGAGGTGGACGAGCGCCTCGGCGAGTCGGCGGTGGATCTCGCGGCGCGACGGGCCGCCGCCGACCAGCTCCAGCGCCGTGCTGTAGAAGCCCGCGGCCCGGCGGAACGCGAGCTCGGTGACCGCGCTGTCGCCCGCCTCGATGCTGTAGCGCAGCGCGAGCTGGCGGAGCCCCGCGGCCCGGAAGTGCGTGGCCAGGAAGCCCGGGGGCTCGCCGGCCTCGGCCAGCGCCAGCGCCAGCGCGCGGTGGACCGTCGGCAGCAGGTTCTTGGGGATCCCGTCGACGATCTCGCGGCGGATCCGCTCGTGGAAGATCTCGAGCTCCGCGTCGCCGTCGGTGATCCGCTCGCAGATCAGGTTCGCAGCGCGCAGCCGCGGGATCATCGATCGCCCCGTCGAGCCGGCGCCCGCCGCCCGCACGGCGACCGATCGCGACAGCGGTCGGCCGGCGATCGCCAGGACCTGGAGGAGGTTCTGCGCGGGCTCCGGCAGCGACGCGACGCGGCCGCGGATCATCGCGTCGAAGGCGACCTTCGCCGCCGTGTCGTCGGCCCCGGCGAGGTGCCGCGCGAGCTCGACGAGGAAGAAGGGCACGCCGCCCGCCTCGCGGATCAGCGGCCCGAGGCGTTCGTCCTCGGGATCGACGTCGGCGAGAGACGCGACCAGGCGCCGGGCCTCCCCCTCCGACAGCGGCCCGAGCTCGATCTTCGTGACCTCCGGCGCCACCTCGGACTCGGCGAGGAGCCTCAGCACCGCGTTGTCATCGACCGCCTCCTCGCGGATGCCGACGACCACCAAGATCGCCGGCGAGTCGGCGGCGACAAGGAGCTCGCGGAGGAGCACGGCGCTGTCGTCGTCGCTCCACTGGAGGTCGTCGATCACGAGGACCAACGGACGATCGTGCCCGAGCGCGCCGAGGAGCCGCCGCAGGCCGGCGACGGCGCGCCGTTGGATCTCGAGGACATCTTCGGTGAGCGGCTCCTCACCCGGCAGCGGCGTGAAGCCGGTGACCCGGCCGAGCACCGGGAAGAGGCGGACGAGCGCCTGGCGCTCCGGCGGCGCGAAGGCTGCGGACTCCTCCGGCGGATAGTCGACGAGGATCCGCGTGATCCCGTCGATGAGCGGGTCCAGGGCCCGGTAGGGCACCGACTCCGAGGTGTAGCAGCGGCCGACGATCACCGCGGCGCGGAGCCGACGCTGGGCCTCGCTGACGAACTCCTGGAGGAGCGCGCTCTTGCCGATCCCCGACTCGCCGCTGACGCAGGCGACGCGCGGCCGCCCGTCGTCGCTGACCGCGTCGCAGAGGCGCCAGAGCTCCTTGAGCTCCGCCTCGCGCCCGAGCACCGATGAGATCGACGGGCCGCGAGCGATGGTCGGCGTGGTCGGGTTGCCGACGAACTCGCGGATCTCCGCGCAGCTCGGGCGCAGGGCCGGGTCGCGCTCGAGCAGGCGGTTGCAGAGGTTCGCGAGGTCAGCGGGGGCCGCCACCGCCGCCTTCTCGACCCGCGGCGCCGGCACGCGGCACTTGTCGAGGAGCACCTGAAAGCCGCTGCCGTCGAAGGGCAGCGCGCCGACCAGCGCCTCGTAGAGGATCACGCCGACCGCGTACCAGTCGCCCGCTTGGCTGAGGCTGTCCCCCGAGGCGAGCTCCGGCGCCATGTATGCCGGCGTCCCGACGAAGCTCTCGTTGGAGCTCGACAGCGTCGACACCTCGGTGATGTCGCGGGCGAGGCCGAAGTCGAGGACCACCGCCCGCCCCTTGCTGGTGACGAGGACGTTCGACGGCTTGAGATCGCGGTGGAGCTTGCCGGCGCGGTGGAGGCAGCTGACCGCGTCGACGATCTGCGGGAGGACGTTGCGCAGGCGGCCGATGAGCGCGTCGTCGACGAACCCTCGCGGCGCGTCGCGGCGGACGTAGCGGACGAGGTCTACGCCGTCGACCAGCTCCATCGTGAAGTACGCCTGCGTGCCGGTGACGTAGAGCTTGTCGAGGCCGACGAGGTTGGGGTGGGTCACCCCCGAGAGCGCCCTGAACTCGTTCTTCAGGTGATAGAGCATCGCCGGCGAGAAGCCGCGCAGGGTCTTCAACGCGACGACGTCTCCGCGCGAGTCGACCGCCTCGTACACCGCACCCATGCCGCCGCGACCGATCCGCCGGCTGATCCGATAGTCGCCGAGGCGCGGGACCTCCTCCGTGATCCCGAAGAGACGCGCGCGGACCGAGGCCTTGACCTGCTGGACCTCGATGCGCGGCGGCAACGAGCGCGCAGCGCCGAAGCTGTGATCCAGGCCCGACTTCCGATCGCCCGCCATCGGCCTCCTAATATACCATGTGCAGGCCTCCGCACGGCTTATTCGGGGCCCAGGCCCCCCAGCCGCATGGTATGGTGACATCATCGCGCGCGAGCCAACCGACTTCGAGCTCCTCGATGCCTGGCGTGGCGGCAACCGCGACGCCGGAAACCTGCTTTTTGAGCGGCATTTCGAGCCGATCTGCCGCTTCTTCGCCAACAAGGTCGGCGACAACATCGACGACCTGATCCAGCGGACCTTCCTCGGCTGCATCGAGGGCCGCGACCGCTTCGCCAAGAAGTCGAGCTTCCGCACCTACCTCTTCGCGGTCGCCCACAACGTCCTCCGGATGCACTTCCGGGACCTCCGCAAGGCGGCCGGCAGGAACCTCGACGAGCCCGATTTCGCCCAGCTCTCGCTCGACGATCTCGGCCCCTCCCCGAGCTCGATCATCGCGATCCATGAGGAGCAGCGCCTCCTCCTCGAGGCCCTCCGGCGCATCCCCCTCGACTTCCAGGTCGTCCTCGAACTCTATTATTGGGAGGACATGGCCGCCCCAGAGGTCGCGGAGGTCCTCGGGATCCCCGAGGGCACCGCGCGCTCCCGCCTCCGCCGCGCCCGCGAGCTCCTCAACCAGAAGATGCGGATCCTCGCCCGCTCGCCGAGCCTCCTCAAGACGACGCTGAGCGATCTTGAGCACTGGGTCCGCTCCCTCCGCGAGCAGCTCGTCGCCCACGGCGACGACAGCGAGCCGAGCGCCTAGCCGCCGAACCAACGTTCGGGCGATCGGGGCGCTGGCAGAACAGCGCTACGCATTCCTTGCGCGGGCGCGGAGACGCCCGCGTATTGGCGAGTCTGCATTTTTTCTGATCGATTGATCCGTCAACAGCACTACCAAGTGGACATTTGCCCCCTGCGCTGTCCAAGAGCCAGGACGCGCTTTGGGGCTCCTTTGCAACCCTGACCACCACGGCCCCTGCAATGTCCGAAATGAACCCGTCTATCCATCAGCACCAGGAATCGACCACCCATTGGAGCCCGAGCGCGCCGGCGAGGCCCGTCCCCGCCCCGGTGACGGCTGAGGCCCCGCGCGCTGAGGAGGCGCCGTCGATCCAGAGCGCCCTCATCGATCTCGTCAGCAACTACCGTCGTCCGGCGTTCCTGGCGGATCCTCGCGGCACGGTCGTCGCCATGAGCAACGAGGCGAAGGCGCTCGATCCCTCGGGCGAGGGCCCCAGCGACAGCGAGCTCGCCGACTGGCCGCACTTCAAGCTCGAGATCAAGACGGAGAACGGCAACTACACGCTCCTGGTGCCCGAGCTCGCCGAGCCGCCGAACAACCAGCCGCGCAAGGTCCAGCTCCCGCCGCGCCTGGCGAAGATCGCCCGCCTGGTGATCTCCGGCTGCACCGACAAGCAGATCGCCGCCCGCACCGGCCTCTCCTTCAGCACCGTTCGGACCTACGTGCGCCAGATCTACCGCCGGCTCAACGTTCACAGCCGCGTTGAGCTGGTCCATGCGACGAGCATGGGCCTGACCATCGAGTAGCGCCGCCCCACGACGCCGCGAAGGCCGCCGATCTCCGGCGGCCTTCGTCGTTCTCCGCGCCCCCGTTCGGAGCGATCTCCGCGCGTCGCCTCGGAGATCGCGCCGACAGGGCGCTAGACGTCGAGCGCCTCGGCCTCGGCCGCGCGCTCCATGATGAACGCGTAGCGCGACGACGAGTCCTTGCCCATCAACGACTGGATCGCCTGATCGGTGCCGAGCTCGTCGCCGATCGTCACCTGGATGAGCTGGCGGCGCTTCGGGTCGAGCGTCGTGTCGCGCAGGGTCTCCGGCATCATCTCGCCGAGGCCCTTGAAGCGCTGGATCTCCGGCTTGCCGCGCCGCGGCTCGGCGAGGATCTTCTGGAGGTGGGCGTCATCGGCGACCCACAGCGTCTCCTTGCCGATGTCGACGCGGTAGAGCGGCGGCTGGGCGATGTAGACGTGGCCGCGGCGGATCAGCTCCGGCAGATAGCGGTAGAAGAACGTCAGCAGCAGCGTGGCGATGTGGTGGCCGTCGGAGTCGGCGTCCATCAGGAGGATGATCTTGTGGTAGCGCAGCTGGCTGATGTCGAACTGCTTGCCGATGCCGCAGCCGAGCGCCTTGACGATGTTGCCGAGCTCCTCGTTGCTGACGACCTTGTTCAGGCTCGCCTGCTCGGCGTTGAGGACCTTGCCGCGCAGCGGCAGGATCGCCTGCGTCTTGCGGTTGCGGCCCATCTTCGCCGAGCCGCCCGCCGAGTCGCCCTCGACGATGAAGAGCTCGGACTTCGCGGGATCGCGGCTCGAGCAGTCGGCGAGCTTGCCGGGGAGGTTGAGGCGACCCTGCGCCGGGCCCTTGCGCGAGACCGCCTTCGAGGCCGCCCGCGAGGCCGCGCGCGCGCGCGCGGAGGCGATCACCCGGGCGACGATCGCCTCGGCCGTCGACCGGTTCTCGTTGAGCCACAGCTCGAGCGCCGGCCGCACGCCGCCCTCGACGAGGCCGACGACCTCGGGGTTGTTGAGGCGGTTCTTCGTCTGGCTCTGGAACTGCGGCTCGAGGACGTAGACGCTGAGGACCGCGACCATGCCCTCCTTGATGTCGTCGAGGGTCACCGTGACCCCCTTCGGATCGAGCTTGTTGTCCTTCATGTAGGCGCGGATGCTCTTGCCGAGGAGGTTGCGCAGGCCCTGCTCGTGGGTGCCGCCGTCGGGCGTCGGCACGCCGTTGACGAAGGAGTAGATCCCGTCGTCGGTGGCCTCGGTCCAGGCGAGCGCGACCTCGATCTTCGGGTCCTCGTCGCGCTCGAGGTAGAAGCTCCCCTTGTGGATCGCCGCCTTGCCGCGGACCTGGATGAGCTTGGTCAGGTACTCGGCGATCCCGTCCGCGTGGAAGAAGGTCTCCTTCTTGCCGGTGCCGTCGCTGAAGTGGATCTTCAGGCCCTTGTGGAGGTAGCTCTTCGCCTCGAGGCGGGCGCGGAGGATCAGCGGGTCGAGGGTGGTCTTGGCGCCGAAGACCTCGGGATCCGGGCGCAGGTAGACGCTGGTCCCCGAGCCGCGTGACTTGCCGGTCTTGCGCAGCTTCTCCTGCGGGAGGCCGCGCTCGAAGCCGATCTTCCAGCGCCCGCCGTCGCGCCAGACCTCGACCTCGAGGCGCTCCGAGAGGGCGTTGGCGACCGCCGCGCCGACGCCGTGGAGGCCGCCCGAGTGCTTGTAGCTCGCGCCGTCGAACTTGCCGCCGGCGCCGAGCTTCGTAAACACCGCCTCGACCGCCGAGACCTTGAGGGTCGGGTGGCGATCGATCGGGATGCCGCGGCCGTTGTCGGTGATCGTGATCCCGCGGTGATCGGCGTCGAGGATGACGTCGATCTCGCTGGCGTGGCCGTTGATGACCTCGTCGACCGCGTTGTCGAGGATCTCCCAGACGAGGTGGTGGAGGCCGTCCTTGTTGACGCCGCCGATGTACATGCCGGGGCGCTTGCGGACGTGCGCGACGCCCTCGAGCACCTGGATCGCCGAGGCGTCGTAGCCCGCCGTCGTCTTCGTCCGCGTGGTGGTCATCGTGGTCTTCTTCCTTGGCGCCATCTAGTTGCCCTCCTCGGCCGCGGCCGCGGCGAGGTCTGGGACGATGAGCTCGGGGCCGACGACCCCCTTGATCGCGCCGCGCTTGAGCAGCGCCTGCCCCTTGCCGCCGCGGCTCGTCACCGCCCGGTTGCCCGCCGTGATCTTCTGGGTCGCGCCGGTCGACTTCTCGATCGACACGTCGCGGTCGGCCGTGAAGGCGCTGAGCACCTCGTCGCCCGGCCCGAGCTTGATCAGCGTCACGCCCTTGCCGGGGCCGGCGAGGAGGTTCACCTCCTGGGCCTCGCAGCAGAGGATCCGCCCCTCGCGGGTGACCGCGCAGACCGGCTCGTCGGCGTAGACCTTGAAGACCGCGACGAACTCGTCGCCCTTCTTGAGGCGGCCGAACATGCGCCCGCGGGTCGTGCTGATGTCCTTGTGCGGCCACAGGGTGAAGCGCAGCGCCATGCCCCCCTTGGTCACCGCGAGCATGTGCGGGTAGGGCTCCTCGTACTCCTCACCGAGCTCGGGCTTCGGGAAGGCGAACTCCCCCATCACCCGCGGGTCGGTGCCGACGGCGGCGATCGGCCGCTCGCCGTCCTTGAACTTGAAGAGCTGCTGGATCGGCGAGCCGTGGCCGGTCGACGCCGGGACGTCGTTGATCCGCAGGTTGTAGGCCGAGCCCAGGGTCGTGAAGACGACGACGCTCTCCTTGGTCGAGCCGGCGACCACGGCGAGCGGGGCGTCGCCGTCGCGCATACGCGTCGTCGCCAGGTTCATCGACCGCTGGCGCTTGATCCAGCCGTCGCGCGTCAGCAGCACGTAGGCGTCCTCGTCGGGGATGAAGGCCTCGGCTGAGAACTCCTCGGTCACGTCCTCGTCGCTGATCTTGGTCCGCCGCGGGTTGCCGAACTCCTTGGCGACCTCCTCGAGCTCCTCCTTGACGACGTCCCAGAGCTTCGCCTCGCTCTTGAGGATCGCCTGGATGCGCTTGGCCTCCTTGCGCTTGGCCTCGAGCTCCTCGCGGATCTTGAGGATCTCGAGCTTGGCCAGGCGGTAGAGCTTGGTCTCGAGGATCGCCTCGGCCTGGAGCTCGCTGAGCGAGAACTTCTTCTGCAGCTTCTTCGCCGCGTCGGCCTTGCCCTCGGAGCGGCGGATCAGGCGGATCGCCGCGTCGAGGTTGTCGAAGATGATCTCGAAGCCCTCGAGGATGTGGATGCGCTCGAGGAGCTTGCGCAGCTCGTACTCGAAGCGCCGGCGGACGGTCTCGAGGCGGAAGGCGAGGAAGTGGCGGAGGATGTCGACGAGGCCGAGGCGCGCCGGGGCGCCGACCTCTGGGTTGGCCGTCGGCACGAGCACCGTGAGGTCGAACTTGACGGTCACCTGCAGGCGCGTGTGCTTGAGCAGGTAGGCCATCACGAGGTCGGGCTCGGTGTGGTTCTTGCCCTTGAGCTCGAGCTCGATGCGGACGTCGCGGGTCGACAGGTCCTGGACGTCGACGAGCCCCGGCACCTTCTTGGCGAGGACGATGCCGCCGATCTCCTCGACGAGCGCGCTCTTCTCGATGCCGTGCGGGACCTCGTAGATGATGATCTTGGTCGCGCCCTTGTCCTCCTCGACCCGCCAGTTGCCCTGGAGCTTGCAGGAGCCGCGGCCGGTCTCGTAGATCTTCACGAGCTCGTCGCGGGTGGCGACGAGCTGCCCGCCGGTCGGGAAGTCGGGCCCGCGGACGTGTCGCATCACCGCGCGGACGCTCGAGTCGGGCTTGTCGATCAGGGTGACGCAGGCGCGCACGACCTCGCTGAGGTTGTGCGGCGGGATGCTCGTCGCCATACCGACGGCGATGCCGGTGCCGCCGTTGACGAGGAGCTGGGGGAAGCGCGCCGGGAGGACGATCGGCTCCTTGCTCGTGCCGTCGTAGGTCGGCCGGTAGTCGACGGTCTCCTTGCGCAGCTCCTTGAGGAGCTCCGACGCGACCGCCGTCAGCTTGGCCTCCGTGTAGCGGTAGGCGGCCGGCGAGTCGCCGTCGATCGAGCCGAAG
>JAGQIT010000295.1 GCA_020431135.1 Myxococcales bacterium
CCTGGCGCTGGATCGCCGCGGCCATCAGCTCTGGGAAGAGCTCCGGCGTGCAGGCGAAGGTCGGGATGCCCATGTCGGCGAAGCGCTTGGCGTTGTTGTGATCGTAGAAGGGCGCGCCCTGATCGCTGAGCGCCAGGAGGCAGATCAGGTTGACGCCCGAGGCGACCAGCGCGGCCGCGCGCTGGAGCATCTTCCGCTGGTCGCCGCCCTCGTAGAGGTCGGTGATCAGGACCATGATCGTCTGCGCGGGGCGGGTGATCCGCTGCTGGCAGTAGCCGAGGGCGCGGCTGATGTCCGTGCCGCCGCCGAGGCGGACGCCGAAGAGGAGGTCGACCGGATCGTGGAGCTCCGCGGTGAGGTCGACGATCGAGGTGTCGAAGGCGATCATCTGCGTCGACACGGCGCGCATCGACGCCAGGACGGCGCCGAAGACCGAGGCGTAGACCGTCGACGTCGCCATCGAGCCGCTCTGGTCGATGCACAGGATGACGTCGCGCAGGCTCGAGCGCTTGTGGCCGAAGCCGTGGAGCTCGGTGGCGATGATCGTCCGCTTGTCGGGGATGTAGTTCTTGAGGTTGCGGCGGATCGTCCGCGTCCAGTCCATCTCGTGGAGGCGCGGCCGGCGGGTGCGGATCGCCCGGCTGAGGGCGCCGCGGACAGCCTGCTGCATCGGCTGGCGCAGGCGTCGCTCGAGGTCGGCGACGACCTTCTGGACGACCATCCGCGCGGTCTCCTTCGTCCGCTTGGGGATCACCTTGCTCAGGGAGACGAGGCTGGCGACGAGGTTGACGTCGGGCTCGATCGCCTCGAGGAGCTCGGGCTCGGTGAGCATCTTCTTGAGGCCGAGGCGGTCGAGGGCGTCCTTTTGCATGAGCTGGACGACCGGCGTCGGGAAGTATGTGCGGATGTCGCCGAGCCAGCGGCTGACGTTGGGCGCCGACGCCCCGAGGCCGCCCTTGCGATCGCTGTCGTAGAGCGCCTCGAGGGCGCGATCCATCGCCGCGGCGTCGCCGACCACGCCGGCGCCGAGGCTCTCCTGCGCGGGCTTGCCGAGGACCAGCCGCCAGCGGCGCAGGCGCTCGTCGTCGTCGGTCTTGGCGTCGCTCATGGCTCGGCACCTCCCTCTGTCGACATGTTCGTAGGTGCAGGTCTGTCGACGCCGAGGATCGTCGCCAGGACCGGGAGGACCCGGGCGGCGCGCTCGCGATCGACGGCGCGCGCCGAGCTCTCGACGGCGGCTGCGCTCGCCCCCGGCCCGGCGCCGCCGAGGCTCTTGACCTTGGCGCCCATCTGCCGGCGCTCGGGGTCGGTGAACTCGGAGAAGGCGCGGCGCAGCAGCGGCAGGACCGCGGCGAAGTCGTCGCTCGAGAGGTGGGCGATCCAGGCGTCGAGGACCCGCCAGATCGCGTCCTGATGGACGAGCAGCAGCCCCGAGCCGCGGAGCAGGCCCTCGGCCCAGGCGGCCGCGTCGGCGGGCTGGACGGCGCGCGACAGGGCGAGGCTCGCGGCGGTCGCGAGGGCGCCCTCGTCGAGGTCGGCGAGTTCGAGGCGGAGCCGCGCCGCGCGGCCCCGGATCCGGGCGTGGACCGCCTCGTTGCCCATCAAGCCGGCGAGCGCGGCGAGCCAGTCGGCGGTGAGGTCGTCGCCGTCGAGGAGGCGGACGCCCTCGTGGACCTCGCCGAGGCCCTCGACCATCGCCGCCGCCGCGTCGTCGTCGATCGCCGCGCAGGCCGGCGCGAGGCCGACGAGGATCCGCTCGAGGAGGCCGTCGACGATCGGGCGCAGGCCGGCCTCGCGGGCGCCGCGGACGTCGCCGTAGCGGCAGATCCGGGCGAGGGGCGGCAGCGCCTTCATGAGCTCGCGGACGTCGGCGGTGACCGCCGCGACGGCCTGGAGGCGGGTGAGGAGGGGGGCCATCGCCGGCTCGAGATCGGCGGGCAGGAGCGCCTCGAGGAGCCCGGTCAGCTCGGCGAGATCGGCGACGGCCGCCCGCCGGCGGATCTTCTCGATCGCCGCGGTCTCGACGGTGTTGCCGAAGATGTTGGCCTCGATGACCTTGACCGCGAGCTCCGGTCGCCACTGGTAGGTCCACTTCTCGCGGAACGAGCCCTTGCCCTGCTCGCCGGAGGCCTCGGTGCGCTCGCCCCAGTCGATGTCGAGGAGGCGGAGGCGGTGGAGGAGCGTCGACTTCTCGAGGTCGCGGGCCTCGCGGAGGTCGAGGCTGAGCTCGCGGGCGTCGGCGCTGAGCTTGAGGCGCAGGCTCTTCTGGCGCAGCAGCAGGTCCTTGTGCAGCGGGACCATCGGCGCGCCCTCGGGGACCTCGCCGAGCGCCGCGCCGATCTCGAGCTCGCGGCCGATGAGGGCGAGGGGCGCCGGGTCGCCGTGGCAGAGCACCGCGCCCATCGCCTCACGCAGCTCGGCGAGGCCGGGCAGCGGGAGGTCGCGGAGGGCGGCGAGGGACTCGGCGAGGCGCACGGCCTCGATCACGCCTGCCGACGAGGCGTCGAGGTCCTTGTCGCGCAGGAGTCGGGCGGCGCGGGTCGTCCAGCGGATCGCCGCGCGGTCGGGGGCGGCGAAGAGGTGCTGGTACCAGCCGGGCGACGACACGCCCGCGCCATAACCTGACTGATAGGTCAGGCGGTCGTAGGTCCAGGGGATCCAGGTGGCGACCACCTTGGTCTTCTTCATCCCCTTGAGGATCGCCGTGTCGGTCTTGCCGCCCTTGACCTCGACGAGCGCCGGCGCGTGCCAGGCCCCGCAGACGACGGCGATCCTCGCGTGGTCCTTGCGGGCGGCGCGGATCGTCTTGCGCATGTAGGCCTCGCGGCGCGCCTCCTCGGTGTCGGGCGCCGGCGGCGGGTGCTGCTCGCGCAGCGCGGTCATCGCCTCGAGGATCCCCTCGAAGAGGCCCGTGGGATCGATGCGCTGCTCGACCTGGTGCTCCCACCACAGCTCGCGGTCGCTGTAGCCGGCGGCCTCGGAGAGCACGCCGAGGGGATCGACGCGGAGGCTGGCCGCCGGCGCGTCGTTGTCGTCGTCGGTCTCGTCGCTGTCGGCGGCGGCGTCCGCGGTCGCGTCCGCGTCGCCGTCGAGCTCGGCCGGCGGCGACGCGGCGGCGGCGGCCTCCGCCTCGGCGCGCTGGCGATCCTCCTCGGCGAAGCGGTGGGTCAGCGGCAGGTCCATGAAGCGGACCGCGATGCCCTTGCGCAGGGCGAAGCAGATCGCCTGCCACTCCGGCGAGAAC
>JAGQIT010000296.1 GCA_020431135.1 Myxococcales bacterium
CCATGCTGCCGCTCCGCCTCCAGCCCTCGGATCGCCGCCTCGGCGAGACCCTCCAGCAGCTCGGTCGTGACCTCCGAACGGTGTTTGACGGCTGGCGTGGGCGTCCGGCTGCGCCCTTCACGCTACGGGACGCGCGGGCCGGTGGCCGGCCGGCGCCGGCGCCTGGCCCCGACCTCGGGGCCCGCGAGGTCGAGGTCGTCGAGCGGATCCAGGAGTGCGCCGACGCGGTCACGCTGGTCCTCGCCGATCCCCGCGGCGGCGCCTTCGAGTACGAGCCCGGCGCCTTCTTCACGCTCCTCCTCGAGGAGGGCGGCGAGGAGCTCCGGCGCGCCTACTCGGCGTCGTCGATCGCCGGCCGCGTCGATCGCCTGGCGCTGACGATCAAGCGGGTCGATGGCGGCCGCGTGTCGACCTATCTCAACGACCAGGTCAAGGTCGGCGACCGCCTCCGCCTCCTCGGCCCCTCCGGCGCCTTCACGATCACCCCGGAGGCGGCGGCCGCCCGCCGCCTGGTGCTGATCGGCGGCGGCTCGGGGATCACCCCGCTGATGGCGATGATCCGCGCCCTCCTCGCGGTCGAGGCCGAGACCGAGATCGCCCTGATCTACGGCAACCGCGAGCCGCGGGCGATCATCTTCCGCGAGGCCCTCGCCGACCTCGCGGCGGCCCACCCCGGGCGCCTCCACCTCCGCCACGTCGTCGAGGCCGACGGCGACGAGCCCGGCTTCGTCGCCGCCCGCGGTCGCCTCGACCGCGACGGCCTGACGCCCGAGCTCGCCGCCCTCCCCTGGCCCAAGGTGCTGGTCGACGGCTGGTACGTCTGCGGCCCCGAGCCGATGCTCCACGCCGCCCGCGTCTGCCTCGACGACCTCGAGATCGCCGGCGAGCGCCGGCACGAGGAGCGCTTCACGGCGCCGCGGCGCCGCGGCGACGCGAGCACTCGCGCGAAGGTGGCGACGCCGGTGACGATCCGCCGGCGCGGCGAGGAGCGGGGCGCGACCGTCATCGTCCCCCCCGGCGCGACTCTCCTCGAGGCGGCCCGCGCCGCCGGCCAGGACCTCCCCTTCTCGTGCGCCGTCGGGGGCTGCGGCGCCTGCCGGGTCAAGGTCGTCGTCGGCGACGTGGCGATGGACGAGCCCAACTGCCTGACCGCGGAGGAGCGCGCCGCCGGCTTCGCCCTCACCTGCTGCGGCGCCCCGGCCGGGCCCTGCACGATCGAGGTGGCATGATGGGCGCCGCCATGACCCGCACCGACGTCGATCGCGAGCGCTACCCCTACCGGATGCGCGACCTCTGCGAGCAGACCGGCCTCGACCGCCAGACGATCCACTTCTACATCCAGCAGGGGCTCGTCCCCGAGGGCTTCAAGACCGGCCGCAACATGGCCTACTACGGCCCCGAGCACCTCGATCGCATCCGCCTGATCCGCAAGCTCCAGCACGAGCGCTTCCTGCCGCTGAAGGCGATCAAGGCGATGTTCGACGGCCGCGACGACAGCTTCACCCCCGAGCAGCGCACGCTCCTCGCCGACGTCCGCCCGCACCTCGCCGCCGTCGTCGGCGAGGGC
This sequence comes from Myxococcales bacterium, assembly GCA_020431135.1. Classification (GTDB taxonomy): domain Bacteria; phylum Myxococcota_A; class Polyangia; order Nannocystales; family Nannocystaceae; genus JADJRG01. The sequence goes on from JAGQIT010000296.1 coordinate 1,568, forward strand.
GACACCGAGACCGTCGCCGTCGCCGCGCTCCTCGTCGCCCACGGCGTGACTAAGCGCGAGCTGCGGAAGATGGAGGAGCTCGGCCTCCTGACCACCATCACCCAGGACGGCGAGCTCCGGGTCGCCGCCCAGGACGCGTGGATGATCGAGCTGTGGGGCCAGCTCCGCGCCGCCGGCCTCAGCCGCGAGCTCGGCTTCGAGGTCGACGACATCGCCATCTACGAGGAGGCGATCAGCGACCTCCTCGATCGCGAGCTCGCCCTCCTCACCCCGCGCCTCGCCCACCTCCCGGGCGACCAGGCGGCGGCGCTCGTCGAGCGCGCCCTGCCGCTGATCAGCAGCTTCCTCGTCCGCTACCACCTGACCAAGGTCCGCAACTTCTTCGCCGTCCTCGACTGACCCTAAGCACAGGAGCCGACACGATGGATCTCTCCCGCCTCACCAACCTCCTCCCGCAGCGCATGCGCAGCCAGGTCGACGCCTACTTCGAGGCCGTCTCCGTGCTCGCCGAGATCCGCGACCCGCGGGTGCTCCGCTCGCTCGGCCCCTCGGGGCTGCGCGGGCTCGTTCTCCAGCGCGGCAAGCAGGGGACGCCGAGCAAGATGCCGGCGAACCACCGCGCCCACTTCGACTGGACCTACCCGGCGGACAACGCCGAGATGCGCGAGCTCTACCGCCGGGCGAAGCAGGGGCAGTGGGACGGCGACCGCGACCTCGACTGGTCGATCGACGTCGACCCGATGAACCCCGAGCGGCCGCTCCTCCCCGCCAGCTTCGTCGACTTCACGCTGCTTGAGGACCGCGGCGTCCGCCTCGACGCGGGCGAGCGCCGGCGCCTCCTGGCCGCGCTGACGACGTGGATGCTCTCGCAGTTCCTCCACGGCGAGCAGGGGGCGCTCTTCGCCGCGGCCCAGGTCACCGAGGCCGTCCAGTTCTTCGACGGCAAGCTCTACGGCGCGACCCAGGTGATGGACGAGGGCCGCCACGTCGAGGTCTTCTCGCGCTACCTCGACGACAAGCTCGGCCGCCTCTACCAGGTCAACGACAACCTCTACGTGATCATCGACGCCCTGATGGCGGATGGCCGCTGGGACATGAAGTTNNATGCAGATCATGGTCGAGGGCCTCGCCCTCGGCGCCTTCGGCACGCTCTACCAGCAGACCTCCGAGCCGCTCCTCAAGAGCCTCCTCAAGGCCGTGATCCAGGACGAGGCCCGCCACGTCCACTACGGCGTCCTCGCGCTGCGCGAGCACATCAAGACCGCGCTCAGCGAGCGCGAGCGCCAGGAGCGCGAGGACTGGGCCTTCGAGGTCGCGCTCCTGATGCGCAACCGCTTCATGGCCTACGAGATCTACGAGGAGTGGTTCGAGGGCCTCATGACCCGCGCGCAGTGGCGCGACGTCGTCACCGCCCTCCCGGGGATGCGAGAGTTCCGCAAGGTGATGTTCACCCGCCTCGTCCCCAACCTCCGCGAGATCGGCCTGCTGTCGCCGCGGATCCTCCCGCACTACGACCGCGTCGGGCTCCTCGAGTACATGGACGGGGCGTCCGCGGATCAGCTCACGGCGGAGGAGATGATCGCCGACCTAGACGCCGCGGCCTAGGAGGCTGTCCGCGAGAACCAAAGAGGCGGCGCGACCCCGATGGATCGCGCTGCCTTCTTCATTGTCATCGTCGCGCTGCGCCGCTCAGGCCTGGGCCCGCGCCGGGGCCCAGGCGGGGAGGCTCGCCATCATCCCCTTCGCGGCCGTGCGCGCGACCGCCTGGTCGAGGCCCTGGGCGTTGGCGAGGAACGCGGTCATCCCCTGGAGGACCTCGTCGTAGCTCTTCATCGACCCGTCTTCGCGGGCGCAGTGGTGGCAGTAGGGGCGGCTCGTGTCGCCCTTCGCGTGGTCCTCGGCGCTCCGCAGGGGCATGCCGCAGCTGATGCAGGTGGTGGTCGGCTCGGTCATCGTCGTCTTCCTTCCGTGGCTTCTTCTCTGAGAATTTGTTTCTGTTCTTTGGGTCAGTTTGATCCGGGGTCGCTCGCTCGCGTCGGCGCGGTCGAGAGGAGGTAGAGGAAGTGGTCGATCAGCTCCGCGCCGCGCTCGTCGAGGACCGAGCGGCCTGGCGCGAAGAGCTCGCGGTGGATCAGGTAGTGGTGGACGAGGGCGATCCAGGTGTTGAAGAGGAGGTGCTGCGGGACCTCGCGGATCTCGCCGCGAGCCCGGGCGCGCTCGGCCGCCGCGTGGAGGTGGTAGGAGATCGCCGACTGGATCCCGAGCCAGGCGCGCTGCACCTGCGGGGGGAGGTTCGGCCACTCGATCGCCAGCCAGCGGTAGTGCTCCTCGTGCTCGCGGATCGCCGCGAGGTGGGCGGTGAGGATCTCGCGGAGGCCGGCGGCGCCGCGGAGCTCGGCGTGGAGGCGGTCGCTGATCGCCCGACCGACCGTCGCAACCGTGACGTCGACGAGCTCCTCACGCGTCGGGAAGTGGCTGAACACCGCGCCGTGGGAGACGCCGGTGGCGCGGGCGACCTCCGCCGTCCGCAGGCCCACAAATCCGCGATCCGCGCATTGCGCGAGGGCGGCGTCGAGGATCCGCTGGCGGGTCATCTCCTTCTTCTGGGCCCTGCTGGTCGGCATCTGACGGGTTTCCGGCTCACGAGCAGGTGATTGAGCGGATGCTCAGTGAGCGGATGCTCAATATCCTGACGAGGAGACGGCGTCAAGCGTTTTCGCGCGGGCTGTGGCGGAACTGATCGCCGAGCGGAGGGGAGTCGGGGACGTCAGCGACGACGACGAGGCCGGCACTGCGCTCGGGCGTCAGCGCCTCCTAGCTACAGCTCCTTCGCCCAGGCGATCTTCCGCTCCATCCACGCCGCGTCGGCGCCGAGGTCCGCGTCGCGGTCGCCGTGCTCGTCGACGGCGACGCCGATCCTCACGCCCGTGAGGCGGAAGGCGCTGCGCGAGCGGTCGCCGCGGGAGCGGCGGAAGGCCTCGATGTGCAGCGCCGGTCGGCGCAGGTGGTGGACCCGGAGGTCGAGGGCGCCGTCCTCACCCCGACGCAGGTCGACCTTGAAGTCGAGCGGCTTGGTGACGTCGTGGTCCGTGAAGCGCTCGATGAGGCGGTTGCGCTCGTCGACGTGGCTGAGGATCGGCCGGAGGTCGTCGAGCTGGCCTTCGAGCGTCGCTTTGATCGTCGCAGGGCCCCACTCGAGGTCGCCGCGCGTGACCTTCAGCCAGGCGCCGGTGCTGTGCCCCTTGGGCGAGCGGATCGCGAGCTGGCGGACGTCGAGGTCGATCGTGTCGAGCTCGCCAGCGCCGAAGCGCAGGCCGCTGCTGCCGCGCAGCTCGAGGTCCCCCGAGAGGCGGATCGTCGTCCGGTCGACGGCGACGGCGGCGTTCTCCACGGAGAGTTTTGCCCGATGCCCGAGGCGCTCGCCCTCGCGGAGCGTCGAGCGGAGGGTGAGGGAGGCCGACCCGGCGCGCGGATCGATCCTGTCGCTGAGGCCAGCGAGGGCCCTGAGCTCGCGGAGCTGGATCGCCTTCGCGGTCCGCACCTCCGCTCCCGTGAGCGCGAACGCGTCGCTCGCGAGATCCGTGACAGAGGTCGTCACGGAGGCCTCGATCGCGGGGGCGAAGATCGGCGCCCTCTTCCTCTCCTTCTCTCCGCCCTCTTCCTCGTCGTCGTCCCCGGCCTCGTCGTTTCGCCAGAGCTTGAGGTCGCAGAGCTCGACAGCGAGGCGGCCCTCGTCCGCGTCGTCCTCGCGGCGGACCTCCGCGCGGACATGGACGCCCGCGCGCCCGCGCACGGGGGTGTGCGCGGCCATCAGCGCCTCGGTCCCGTAGTCGATCGACGTCCCGGGCTGGAGCACGCCGTCGACGACGTCGACGTCGAGCCTGAGCAGGCCCGCGCCGCCGCCGAGGTGGAGGCGCGCCGACTCGGGGAGGAGCGGCTGCGCGGGCCCGAGGTCGACGATCCGCGCGGAGGCGTCGATGTCCGCGCGGACCTGCTTGAGCACCTCGCGCCCCTTGATCGAGAAGGGGTCGTAGTCCCTGATCTCGACGGCGAGCGTCCCCTCGAGGGCCTCCGCGAGGCGCTCGTCGCCGACGAGGATCGCCCCGGCGGCGAGATCGAGGTGCCCGCCGTCGACGGCGAAGAGCGAGCCGGCGCGCGTCCGCAGGCGGCCCCGGAGGCGCGCGTCGAGCTCGACGATCCGCAGCGCGTCGATCCACAGCTCCGAGAAGCCCCCGTTGATGTTCTCGAGGTCGAGCTCCCAGGCCTCACCCTCCTTCGGCAGCTCGGGCGGCTCGGCGTCGCGGATCGGCGCGCCGTGGCCGACGATCGGCCCGAAGAGCGCCCGTCGCCGCTCGCTCACCTGGCCCTCGGGCGCCTTGAAGCGGAAGGTCGCCCGGGCCCCGTCGGCGTCGACGCGATGGACGTGGAGGCGGCGGCTGAGGAGCTCGTGGAGGGCGACGTCCATCTCGCCCTCGGGGACCTCGAGCTCGAGCTGGTAGCGGTAGGCGTCGATGCGCAGGACCAGGCCCTTGACGTGGACCTCGGTCGGCCAGAGCACCCAGGCGCTGTCGTAGCCGAGGTGGATCCGCGACATCCTGTGCTGCCCCGAGACCACCCACGGGACGAACCCGGTCCACAGCGCGAGGTTGAGGACGAGCATCCACAGGACGTAGCCGCCGACGAGGATCAGCGCGCCGATCACCGGCCAACGCCAGCGCGACCGCGGCGGCTCGGCGTTCGTGCCCCCGTCGGTCGACGACGGGAGGAAGCTGTAGTCAGAGTTGAAGATGACCCTAGAGATATGCAACGGGACAGGAGGAGGCGCACGCGGGCGGTCGTCGGCGCCGCGATCGCTCTAGTCACATGCTCAAAAGTGCAGATCTATGCGGCGCGCGAACGACCGTCGCGCAAGATACGCGCGGCTCGGCTCCACGCCGCGCGACGCCTCGAGGCGGCGGCGCGTGGAACCTCCGCGGCGATCGCCCGTGCAACGGGACGTGCTCCGGTGGATCGCGCTCGGCGGGCTGCTCCTCCAGGTCGGC
>JAGQIT010000297.1:0-2850 GCA_020431135.1 Myxococcales bacterium
GCGCCTCTGTGCTGTATGGAGCGGACCCGCGGCTCAACGCTGAGGGCTCCGGCGGACGGTCGAACGCCTCGCCGCGAGCGAGCGCGCGCGCGCGCGCGTCGAGGCGGTGACGTCCGCCCTTGAGCTAATCATGCGCCGGGTCGCAGCAGCTCGGCGGCCGCCCGCGCCGCGCCGAGGAGGCCGACCCGGGGCTCGGTGACGACGGCGACGCGGAGGCGCTCGAGGAGCGGGCGCATCCTCCCCTTGGCGAGGAGCGCCGCGAGGAAGGGGCCCTCGCGCAGCAGCGGCAGCAGGCGCGGGGCGATCCCCCCGGCGACATAGAGGCCGCCGGAGGGCAGGACCTTGAGCGCGAGGTTGCCGGCCTCCGCCCCGTAGATCCGGAGGAAGCGATCGATCGCCGCCGCGCAGGCCGGGTCGGCGCCGGCGAGGGCGAGCTCGCCGATGACCGCGGCCGGATCCTCGGCGGCGATCCGAGCGGCGACCGCCGGCCTCTCCTCGACGATCCCCTCGGCGACCAGGAGCTCGTAGATCGTGGCGATGCCGATCCCCGAGACCAGGCGCTCGTAGGAGACGTGGCCGTGGCGCGCGCGCAGGCGGGCGAGGAGGCGATCGTCGATCGCGTCGAGCGGGGCGAAGTCGGCGTGGCCGCCCTCGGTCGCGAGGACCCGCGGCCCGGCGGCGGTCGGCACGAGGATCGCCTCGCCGAGCCCCGTGCCCGCGCCGATGATCGCCCGCGGGCCCAGGGGATCGACGGCGCCCTCTTGGAGGATCTCGAGCTGCTCGGGCGCCAGCTCGTCGACCCCGAGGGCGAGGGCGTGGAAGTCGTTGACGAGGGCGAGGGCGCGGCGGGGGAGGGCGAGGGCCGCCGCGAGCTCATCGCCGTCGATCACCCACGGGAGGTTGGTCGTCCGACAGACGCCGTCGACGATCGGCCCGGCGATCCCGAAGGCGGCGGCGTCGAGGCGCGGGGCGTCGCCGGCGAAGAACGCGGCGATCGCCGCCGCGAGGTCGCGGTGCTCGGCGCTAGCGAGGCGGGCGCTGCGGAGCTCGACGTGACGACCGGAGGTCGGATCGACGCGCGCGAGGAGGAGGTCTGTCTTTGTGCCGCCGATGTCGCCGGCGAGGATCTGCATGTGCGAATCCCTAGCACGGTCGAGGACGCGCGACGACAGGCGAGAGGATCCGGCGAGCGGCGTCCGGCGAGCGCTCCCGCGCGGCGGAGCGGCGATGAGCGCAGGCTCAGCGGCCACTACGTCGCCCAATTTGAGTAGGATTAATTTCCGTTGGCCATGCCGTCGATCGTCTCGTGGATCTGGGACCGGCGCGATCGCCTCGCGTATGAGGTCGCGCGGTCGCTGGCGGGCGGCGTCTCGGCGCCGCCGACCGCCAAGGCCTGGGCCGATCGCTTCTGGATGCGCCTGGTCCACACCCTCGACGGCGGCGACATCAACCGCCTGATCGAGATCATCGTCGCGCCCCTCGACAACCGCTTCGCCCGCGAGGTCGAGGCCGCCCTGGCGACGGCCGAGCGCCTCCTCCTCCCGGAGCTGCACAGCCTCGACGATGCCCGGCGGCTGTGGTCGATCTTCAGCCGCCTGCGCGCCGTTCTCCTCGACACCTGCGGCGGCGAGGGGGACGACGCCCGCAAGTTCCGCGCCGTCTTCGACGGCTCCAACGACGCGGTCATGCTGCTGACCGACGAGGGCTTCTTCGACTGCAACCTGCGGACCCTCGAGATCTTCGGCATCGAGAGCCGCGACCGCTTCATCGGTCGGCACCCCGCCGACTTCTCGCCGGCGACGCAGCCGAACGGCAGCGACTCGCGCCACGAGGCCCAGCGCTGGATCGACGTCGCCGTCGCCAAGGGGGAGGCCGAGTTCGACTGGGTCCACCACCGCGAGGACGGCGAGGCCTTCCCGGCGCATGTGGCTCTGCGGGCCTTCGACTACGGCGGTCGGCGGGCGCTGGTCGCGACCATCCGCGACGTCAGCGAGCAGGAGCGCTCGAGCGTGATGATCCGCGAGCGCGAGGGCCAGTTCCGGGCGATCTTCGAGGGCTCCAACGACTCGATCATGCTCCTCAACCGCGACGGCTTCTTCGGCTGCAACGGGCGCACCCTCGAGATGTTCGGGTTCGAGAGCCGCGAGGCCTTCAACGGCCGCCACCCGGGCGACCTCTCGCCGGTGACGCAGCCCGACGGCGGCGACTCGCGGGCGGGGGCCCAGGCCAACATCGATCGCGCCTACGCCGAGGGGAGCCACCGCTTCGAGTGGATCCACCGGCGCGCCGACGGCACCGACTTCCCGGCGGAGGTGCTCCTCTCGGCCTTCGACTACGGCGGCGCCGAGGTGCTCCAGGCGACGGTCCGCGACATCACCGAGCGCAAGCAGGCGGAGGAGGCGGTCCGCGAGAGCGAGCGCAAGTTCCGGGCGATCTTCGAGGGCTCGAACGACGCGATCATGCTCCTGCGCCGCGAGGGCTTCTTCGACTGCAACACGCGGACGCTGGCGATGTTCGGGGTCGCGACGAAGGAGGACTTCGTCGGCCTCCACCCCGCCGACATCTCGCCGCCGTGGCAGGCCGACGGCAGCGACTCGCGGGCGCGCGCCGAGTGGATGATCGACGCGGCCTTCGACCGCGGGAGCTCGCGCTTCGAGTGGCTCCACCAGCGCCTCGACGGCCACGCCTTCCCGGCGGAGGTGCTCCTCTCGGCCTTCGACTACGGCGGCGAGCGGATCCTCCAGGCGATGGTCCACGACATCACCGAGCGCAAGCTCGCCGAGGCCGCGCTGCAGCAGGCGAAGGAGGCGGCCGAGGACGCCAACCGGGTCAAGAGCCTCTTCCTCGCCA
>JAGQIT010000297.1:2881-7363 GCA_020431135.1 Myxococcales bacterium
AACGCGATCATCGGCTACTCCGAGATGCTCGCCGACGAGGCCGAGGAGGACGAGGAGTCGCGCGCCCGCTTCGTCCCCGATCTCAACCGGATCACCTCGGCGAGCCGCCATCTCCTGGTGCTGATCAACGACATCCTCGACCTGTCGAAGATCGAGGCCAACAAGATGCAGTTCAGCGCCTCGACCTTCGCGGTCGCCGAGCTCGTCGACGAGGTGGTCAGCACGATCTCGCCGATGGTCCGCCTCCACGCCAACCACCTGGTGGTCCGCCTCGATCCGCGGGTCGGGGCGATGGAGACCGACAAGACCCGGGTCCGCCAGCTCCTCTTCAACCTCCTGAGCAACGCCTGCAAGTTCACCGAGAACGGTGAGATCCGCCTCTGGATCGAGCTCGAGGCGAGCGGCCACATCGGCTTCGAGGTCTCGGACACCGGCGTCGGCATCGACGCCGAGCAGATCGATCGCCTCTTCGACTCCTTCGTCCAGGGCGAGGCGTCGGTGCAGTCGAAGATCCCCGGGACCGGGCTCGGCCTGGCGATCTCGCGGCGGATCGCCCGGCTGATGGGCGGCGACATCACGGTGCGCTCGGTGATCGGCGTCGGCTCGACCTTCACCGTCCACCTGCCGCCGGTCCTCAGGCGCGCGGACGCGGACCGGGCCGCGAACGCGGACGCCGAGCCCGGGTCCGACCCCGNNACCCCGACGCGTAGGTCGACGACGGCGCGCCCCCGCGCTCGGCCGTGCCGGCGACGCGACGACAGCGGTCAGCGGCGCAGGCCCGCTGTGCTACACCCCGGGCGATGAGCGACGACGACGAGATCCTCCTGCCGCCGGCGGGGGACCGGCAGTGGATCCTCGACGCCCTGGCCGAGCTCGTCCGCGCGCGCGGACCAGCTCACCTCCTCGTCGCGCCCCTCCTCGTCGCCACCCCGGACTACCTCCCGGATCGATGGGTCGGCGGCGAGGCCAGCGTCCGCCGCCTCCTCCGGCGCCTGATGATCTACGCGGACCTGCCCTACGACGAGGTCGAGGTCGAGGTCTACGCCGTCGGGGACGAGCGCGCCCGCGTCGGCCGTCCGAGCGGCAAGCTCGCGGGGGTCTGCGATCTCTGGCTCGTCGAGGCCCGCGGCAGGCGGGCCCGCTTCGCCGTCGAGGCGACGCTCCTCGGCGATCCCGAGGCGGTCGCCGCCGCGGCCTCGCGGGCGATCGCCGACGCCTTCCGCCGGACCCACGGGATCCACAGCGCCGATCCGGCGGACGAGCAGCGCCGCGTCGATCTCACCGCGGTCTACCTCGGCTTCGGCCGCCTCACCGCCGACGCCGCGCACCGCTACGCCAAGGGCGGCAACCGGCCGGTCCGTCAGGGCCTGCTGTCGCCGAAGGCCGCCTGCTTCGCCCTCGCCGCGGTGGCCGTCGCCCGCGAGCTCGACCGGCGGTCGATCAAGACGATCGCCGCCGGGTTTCAGGCCAACCAGCGGGCGTTCTTCAAGCGCTCGGTCGAGGCGCTGCGCGGAATCGAGCCGCCGCTCGCCGAGCGCCTCGGCCTGCCGCCGCGCCCCGAGTGGCCGTCGCCGCCGTCGCTCGCCGAGCTCACGGCGCCGCTGCGCGGCGGCGACGACGACGCGGACGAGGTCGCCGAGGTGGCCGAGGAGCGCGGGATTGTCGGCGCCAACAAGGGCAAGCCGGTGTTCCGGGTCGAGCGCCGCGCCGGCCTCCGGATCGCCCGCACCGTCGTCATGGCCTGCGTGATGCTCGGCGGCCTGGCGACGCGGCCGCAGATGGGCGAGCTGCTGACGATGGAGCAGGTCGTCGCCGGCGCGATCGTCCTCGGCATCGCCAGCCTCCTCCTCGGATCGCTCTTCCGCGAGAGCCGGTGCTCGGAGCCGAAGTGCGGCGCGTCACTCCGCCCGGAGATGACCGAGTGTCCGCGCTGCGGCGGGACGATCCGCGGGACGATCCGCCACCCGCGCGAGCGCCTCGCCGCCGAGGAGGCGCTCAGCGCCGAGGCCGAGGCGCCGCTCAGCGGCGGGTCGAGCGGGGCCTGAGCCGCCCTTGGCGGCGCGCTGTCCCTAGGAGGGTCTGAGTCTTCGCCACGCACCCTCGCCCGCCCGCGTCACCCCTCTCGCCTCCGCCAGAGCTCGCAGGACGCGGCACGGCGGCGTTCTGACGAGGCCGCGAGGGCCGACGAGGGTCGCGCGAGAGCACACGTCGAACGCTCGGCTCGGAGAGCCTCCCAGGAGCCGGCGGTGATGAGTCCCAAGTCGTCTGGCACCGCGGCGTTTGGCCGACGACGATCGCTGCGCGAGGCGTCCCGCGTTCGCTCGCGCAGCAAACGTCGGCGCCGCGTCGGGCTGAACCGCGAGCTTCGTCGGAGCGCCGCGCCGACGATCGCTGTGCGAAGGTTTGCACGGCTCGCCGCTCGTGCGACGCGTCCGTGTCCGCGTCCGCTGAACGGCCGCTGACGCGACAGGTCTGCGCGGACTTCGCGGGGCATTGGTGCTGGCGGCGGCGCGCAGAGACGGGCATGCTTTGGGGCGAGGGGTGCTGGTTGCCTGCGGCGCCACGAGGCGATAAGAGGCCAAGCGAGGTGATGATGAAGGAGGGCGAGGGACAGCAGCACGGCCGCCACGCCGGCGAGATCGAGCTCAAGAAGCTCGGTCATCTCCTCCTCGGCTACCTCCCCGTGATGGGCGGGAGGATCCGGGCGCCGCGCTACCTCGACGTCGAGGAGCGGCCGATGCGGGGCGTCGAGACCTGCACGCTGTGCGGCGTCACCGTGAACATGGGCGAGGTCTGCGTCCGCAACCTCGACCGCGAGCTCGCCACGGAGCTCCCCTTCATCGCCGTCCACGCCCTCGTCACCCACGGCGATCGGGTCTTCCACGGCGCCCTCCACGGCGAGGGCCAGATCGACGTCGATCGCCTCAAGGACGTCCTCAACTACGAGGAGTACCGGATCGGCCGCCTGATCACCGCGCTCCTGGCCCACACCTCGCTCCTCCCCGAGCACCTGACGATCAAGGAGGAGATGATGCGCGGGGTGGTCCCCTGCGCTGAGTGCGGGGACCAGGTCAACATGGGCTTCTTCGAGATCGCCAACACCCACAACGGCGAGTCGATGCGGATCCCCTACCTCGCCCTCCACGCGCTCGTCGAGCACAAGGACACCGGCTACGCGGCCCAGAGCGACGAGCACCCCGACGCCGTCGACCTCGCCGACGAGGAGCACCTCGACATGGAGCGGCTGCGGCGGATCCTCGGCCAGTCGCGGGCCCACGCCGAGTTCGGCAAGCGGATCGCCGGCTACCTCGCGGGCCTCGGCGGCGAGGAGGAGCCGCCGCGCCACGTCGACGTCGTCGAGCACCCCCAACGCGGCCTCGAGCAGTGCGCGACCTGCGGTGAGGGCGTGAACATGGGCTACTTCGAGCTCCGCAACAAACACACCGGCCACGAGATGCAGCTGCCCTTCATCTCGATCCACTCGCTGGCCGCTCACGGGGACGCCTACTACCGCGGCTCGCTGCACCACGGCTGGGTCGACGTCCCGCTGCTTAATCGTCTGGTGAAACGAACATGGCCAATCGTCCAGCGAGTGCGCCGCACGCGGCGGTGATGCCCCGGACGCGGAGCGCGTCCGGACCCCTTCGGCGCGACCCGGCGCTGCGTCGGGCGGAGCTCCTCGCGCGGCTGCGCGAGCGCGACGAGGACCTCGCCTTCCTCGCCCACCTGACCGCCGTCGGGCTCAAGCCGCTGTCGCGCTACGAGCGGCCGCTCAACGACACGCTGAAGTCGGAGCTGACCGCCTTCGGCCTGAGCCTCGGGACATGTACGCGGCGGACCGAGGCCGGCGGCACGGTCGAGGAGACGATCTTCTCGCGCAGCACCCAGCTCCTCGACATCTACCGCGAGGCCTTCAACAACGGCCCGCTGCGCCTGAGCAGCGAGCTCGGCCGCCTCGAGGGCTACCTCTTCGGCTTCCCGCCGTGCTGCGTCGCCGCCTACATCGCCAAGCCCTACAGCCCCAACCAGCTCAGCCGCGAGGACCAGGCGCTGCTCTTCCACTGGGCCTGCGACGGCTGCACGATCACGCCGCTCCTCCTGCCGCGCTACCGCGAGGCCCTGCGGGTCGTCCGCGAGGCCTGAGCGCCCACCGGCGAGCGCGGAGGCTCGCGCGCCGCGGAGGGCTCGCGTCGGCGCGGCCTCAGCAGCCGGCGTCGCCGACGTCGTGGCACGTGATGACCTGCGTCTCCGGATCGAACTCGCAGCTCGTCTGCGCGTCGGCGATGCAGGCCGCGAACGCGGCGGCGTCCGCCTCCTCCGCGACGACGCAGCCGAGGTGCTCCGCCGTGCAGCTGTACTCGATCGGCAGGCACGAGTTCTGGTAGGCGTGGCACACCTGACCCTCCGCGCAGGTCATGTCGCCGCAGGCGACGTCGCTCGGAGCGTAGACGTCAGGCTCGCAGGCGAGGCCCGCGGCGAAGG
>JAGQIT010000298.1:0-5645 GCA_020431135.1 Myxococcales bacterium
TCGCGGACGAAGTCGCTGGCCTGCGCGGCTCGGTGCACCGGCTCGAGGAGCCGGAGCAGCCCGTCACGGTCAGCGGCAAATTCGCGCAGCGCCGCCTTCAGCGGAGCGTGACGGACGCGAGCGCCGGCCGTGACTTCACGGCCGTAGGTCGCCATGAACGCGAAGGGGTGCGCCGGGTCGCGCCGGTTCTCGGCCAAGTGAAAGCAGAGGCGGCCGACCACCCGCCACAGCGGGCTCTTGTCGTGGAGGTAGTCGGCGACGGTCCCGGAGGACAGGGCGAGCTCGCGGCGGACCGCGGCCTCGATCGCGTGCCAGGCGTGTTCGAGGACCTCGCAAGTGACGTACTCGCCGCCGCGCATCGGCGGCGTCGCCTCAGCCAGCTCGGTGAGCGCGTCCGTCGGCGCGGCGATCTCGAGATCCGCGCGGCGGGTCTCGAGGTCGGGCTGGTGGCACAGCGCCTCGAGGTAGCGCTGTCCGAGCAGGCGACCGAAGGCGAGCGACGCCGGCAGTTCACGCTCGAGCTCAGCGCTGGCGAGGTGCACGAGCCCGCCGCCCAGCTCCGCGGAGAACGCGTCGAGGAGAGCGCTCGCCCGGCGTCGACTGAGGAGACCGCCACCTGGCGCGCCCGGCCGAGCGTCGAGGTACAGCTGACCCCCGGGTGTGCAGGCGAGGGCGAGGTGGGCGTCGTCGGCCATGGCGCGGATTCGCGCGGACGCTAGCGCACCGGCTGTCGCTGTGTCGACATTTTGCGAGCAACCGCGACGAACATCCGCGCGATCCCGTGTTGGGACCGTTCGCCGCAAGGCCGCCCCTGGTCGGGGAGCGTGAAGTCGTCGTGAACGGCGACGCTGGCGAACTCACCCTTTGGACGACGGCGACGGCGTTCGCCGCAGCGCCATGGTGGGGACGCAGACGTGCATCAGGGGCATGGTAGGCCGCGATGTGGCGACCCGCGAGGGGGCGGGGGGCGCGTCAGATGTGTTTTCGAGCACACGAACCGGGCTGTTGCGCAGCATCCGAAAAAACACCCTCCACGGGCTTGGCGCCCTGTGTTGTTGCCGGCTCAGCCGCCGGCCTCACCGCCAAGGAGCGGCGCGAGAAACGGGCACGGCTCGCTCGAGGGATTCGCGCAACAGGCCGAAGCCGAGGCTGACTGGAAGGACAGATTCCGTCAATGGTCGCCGGCTTCGGTCGATTCCTTGGTGACAAAGACCTTGCGATCGCGCAAGCAAGCGGCGTTGCAGCCGTCGTCGTTGACGAGGTCGCAGTCGTCGCACTCCTCGACGCCCTCGTGGAGGACGCCGTCGCCGCAGACGGCGTGGTGGCAGGCGTTGGTGCAGCTGAGGAGGAGCTGCGCCCCGGTGCTCAGGCTGCTCCTCGCTTCGCGCGTTCTCGGGGCCGAGGCTAGTGAGAGGAAGGCCGCGAGGCGCCGCTTGACAGCCGCATGCGGGCTGCGCAGTTCGGCGCGCAACGGCTCGCGCAGGCGGTCGACCGTGGAGGTCGTGAGCGCAAAGACGCATGAAGTCCTGATCCACCGCTTCGCTGGCTTGGCCAGCGACGTAGACGCATTCACCGAGGCGCTCCGGGCGTTGGCCTCCGAGGCCAACGCGCGCGGCTTGCCGGCGCTGCTGCTGCATCCGACAGGCGACGTCCTCGCGGTCGCGGACAACGCAGGCCAGCTCAAGACCTGGTTCCCGCTGCACGTCGAGTTCGATGACGAGGAGGAGCTCGACCTCGCCTACGAGGGCGACGGCTGGTTCGAGGCGCGCGGGGTCACCTACTACGTCCACCGGGCGCGGCCGTACGTCCTCCTCCGTCACGGGCGGCTGGCGGTGACCGAGGTCGACGTGCTCCCCGACGAGGCCAAGGCGATCCCCGCGGAGAGGCTCGACGCCTTCGCGTTCGCGGCAGCCGAGGCGATCGAGCACTACGACGTCACGAGGCGAGGCGACTGAGCGCCAACCCGGGCGGTCGTCGCATCGAGCCGACGCTCACGGCGCTCCGCGGCCGCGGTCAGGTCTACCAGCGGAGCTGAAAGCCTGCCGACGTGAGGGAGAGCGCGCGCGAAGGCGGCGCTGCTCGGGCGGTCGCGGGCGGCAGCCTGAGCTCGCGGCGCAGGTCGGTGTTGTACTGCTCGGGGAGCCGCTTGAGCGCCCGCGCGGAGACGATGAAGGTGATCACGGTCGTAGCCAACGATGCCCCTGCGAGGCTCCATATCGCGATCTCTCCGCCGCGCTCGAGGAACCCCGGCGGATCGCCGATCTCAATGAGCTTGTCGCCTAGCCCGACGCCGATGAGGCCGCCGGCGAGAACGCTGAAGGTGAGTGCGGCGCCGTTCGCCAGGACCGCGCGATCGTAGAGTTGCTGCGTCGCGTCGTAGCGATCGTAGAAGTCGCGGTAGTTCGTCCGGACGTGGAACGGGACCGGGTTCGCCGCGGTCGAGTAGTGGATGCCAGTGTAGCCGTTGCCGGCGCGGATCACCTTGTTGCGCTCGTACTGCTCCTCGCGCTCAGCGTCGCTCGCGTCTAGGTCGAGATCGGGCTGCGGCATCACATAGGAGTCCGGTCGACAGGCGCACGTGAGCGCGAGGACGACGGCGAAGGCGACGCATCGGCGCGTGCCCGTGCTGATGCTGCGCTGAGGGTTCATGGGCATGGAGGCGCTTCGAAGTCTCGCTCGGGGCGCAGAGACGTGGGACGAAGATTGTGCGTCGGCCGCTCGCTCAAGAACGGCCTCGACGACGCGGAGAACCGCGAGCTGTTCTCCTGTGATGATCCGAGCCGGGCGGCGGCGTTGCTCCGCAGCGGCCTCCGCAAGCGCTACCCGTGACGCGCGGCGAGGCAGCTCCAACACCTCCAACACCTCGTCAAGCGGCGCGATCACACGGGACATCTGCCTCAGGCCCGCTAGCGCGCGGGGCGATCGGTGCTAGGTTCCTGGCCTATGGTCACGCCGCAGCGTCTGCTCGCCGGGGAGCGGGCCCCCAACGCGTCCTTCGTCACCTTG
Organism: Myxococcales bacterium; assembly: GCA_020431135.1. GTDB lineage: Bacteria > Myxococcota_A > Polyangia > Nannocystales > Nannocystaceae > JADJRG01. The sequence goes on from JAGQIT010000298.1 coordinate 3,007, forward strand.
CGCGGCGAGACGATCGCGCTCCGCGACCTCCGCGGATATCCGGTGTGGCTCTCCTTCTCGCGCTTCGCGGCCTGCCCGCTCTGCAACTTCCGCGTCCACCAGGTGACGGGTCAGTGGGAGCAGCGCTTCGCCGGCGCGAAGCTCCGCCACTTCATGTTCTTCCAGTCGCCGCCGGAGAAGCTCGAGAGGTACATCGCCACCCACGCGCCGCCCTTCGATCTGGTCGCGGATCCGGCGATGACGCACTACCGCGCCTTCGCCGTCGAGACCTCGCTGCGCAAGGTCTTCGCCCTCGACGCAGTCCGCGTGGCCGGAGCGGCGGTGGCCGCCGGCACGGTGGTCGGGGCGGGGCCGGACGGGCCGATCACGCGGATCCCGGCCGACTTCCTGATCGGCCGCGACGGCCGGATCCGCGTCGCGCACTACGGCGAGACGATCGTCGATCACGTCGACTTGGACGAGGTCGTGCGCTTCGTCGAGGCCGAGTCCTGATAGCAGCCTCGGGTGTGGGCGCCGCCGCGCCGGCCCAGGATCAGGGGAGGAGCAGGGGGAAGTTGACCTGCGCGGGCTGCTGCTGACAGGCGAGCTTGCGGACCTGCCCGGGGATGATCACTGGATCGTTCGTGTCCGGCGACGGGCCGTCGGGATCGGCGTTGCCGTCGATGTCCATGAAGCCGAGGAATTGATAGTCGCCGGCCGGGAGCTCGACGTCGAGGAGGTGGGCGTCGCTCGGGCCGTCGCGGAGGTCGACCTCCGCGAGGTCGATGCTCGCCACGGGCTCGGCCCCGTTCTTCGGTCCGGTGAGGCCGACGTCGTCGGCGCGGAAGACCCGGACGAACACTGGACCGACGAGCTCGCCGTCGAGGCTCGCGGACTCGCGGACGTCGGTCGGCGCGTCGAAGGTGGCGATGAAGCGACCGGAGGTCGCGGGGACGCTGCCGACGTCGATGCAGCTCGGATCGTCGGTGGCGACGCCGGTGACGAACATCGACGAGGCGCACATCTCGTCGTAGGTCCCCTCACCCCAGGTCACGTCCTGCGGCTCGCGGCGCTCCCCTTGAATGACGGGTTGGTTCTCCGCGGAGTTGTCCCACGTGCAGCTCAGGCGGATCCGATCGCCGGGCAGGACGGTCACGGGCTCTGCGAACACATACTCCTCCTGCCAGTCGAAGTCCCACTGATCGATGTTGACGAGCGGCACGCGCTCGCCGGACTCGCGCTCGAGTTCCACGTACATGCTCTTGCCGAGCTTGTGCATGTGCGGGAGGATCGAGTGGATGACCAGCCCCTGCGTCGGGTTCACCCCGGGGGCGAAGCCGCCGAGCAGCGGGGACTGCGTCGGCTCGGCGAAGTACTCATGGGTCACCTCCGGAGCCCCCGCCGGGATCAACATGCTCTCCGGCGTCGACGTCCACACGATGTCGAGCCAGGGCAGGTACCCAGCGGTTGACGCGACGGAGTCCTCGAGGCGAATCGCCGCCGCCGAGAGGTCCTCCTGCGAGCCGGCGTCGAGGATGCTGTAGTGCATCTGGAGAACGACGCGAGCGCCGGGCTTGACCAGGGCGCCGGAGCCCTCGGGGTAGAGCGTCGCGCCGACGCCGGGGCCCCAGCCGGCGACGAGCTTGGTCGGGAAGGCCTCGACGTTGTCCGGGCTCGCGCCGCCGAAGCAGCTGTATCCGGGCTTGCCGTCGGCGCCCTCCGCCGCGTCGACGATCGGCGCGTGCTCCTCGTCGACGAGGTAGACCACCGCGTGGTGATCGATGGCCGGGTTGCCCGGGCGAAACTCGACGCCGGTGATGTAGCGGGGCGCGTTCTCCTGCCAATCGACGACGAAGCAGCGGTACTCGTCGGGGGCCTTGGTCGGCGCGTAGGGCTCGGGCATCTCGAGGAGGCGATCGACGCGATCGAGGCGGCGCTCGACGACGTCGAGCGGGGTGCCCTCGTCGGCCGGATCGCCCATCGGCGCGCCGAGCTCGACCCACTCCGCGATCCTCGCGACGTGCTCGTCGCTCAGGCTCTTGTCGTAGAGGAGCGGACGGACCGCGGGCGCCGCGAGGAAGGGGGGCATCTGCCGCGACTCGACCGACTCCGGGAGGAGCGAGGCGAGGCTCGCGGTCGCCTCGTAGCTGTCGAGGCGGAACGGTCCGACCGCCCCCTCGGCGTGACAGTCGAGGCAGTAGGCGTCGAGGATCGGCTTGATGTCGCGGTAGTACGTCACCGCGGGCTCGGGCTCGGGCTCCGCCGCTTCGGCGGCGCAGGCGACGACTAGGAGCGATGTCAGCAGCGGTACACGAGCGCTTCGCGTCATACTCGGCGATGGTAGCAGCGCAGCCCGGGCCCGGCGCGCCTGCGAAGACGAGGAGGACCGCGGCGTCGGACCGGCGGCGAGGTAGGCGAAGGTCTTGGGCGCCCGGAGAAGATCAGGGGTTGTGATGGGCCTTGGGAGCAGCTTGGAGCAGAAGTGCGCGCTTCGCGTGATGCCAGGCGATGGCACGCAACGAGGCGCTGCGGACGACGACCGGGGCGGTCTCCGCGATACGATGCCGAGCGCTCGACGTCCTGCCCGCCGCGAGGAGCCCATGTCCGACGCCAAGCTCGACCGAATCATCCGCAGCCTTGGTCGCCTGGAGGTGCGCGGC
>JAGQIT010000298.1:5760-10444 GCA_020431135.1 Myxococcales bacterium
CTCGCCCTTCGGCTACCGCGACGAGACGCGCTTCGACGCGGCGGTCCGCGACTCCTTCGAGATCGCCGGCGCGCGGGTGCGCCTCGATCCGCGGGCGTGGTCGCTCCGCTTCGCCCGCGGCCTGCGGGAGGTGAGCGAGGCGCTCGGGCTAGCGAGCGACGTCGATGTGAGGGCCGCGCTGCACAAGCTGGTGATCTATGGCGAGGGGCAGTTCTTCGCGGCGCACCGCGACTCCGGGCGCCACCCGAGCATGCGCGCGACGCTCGTCGTGATCTTGCCGAGCGCCTACGAGGGGGGCGAGCTCGTGGTGACGCACGCCGAGCAGAGCGTCACCTACGACACCGCGGCGGAGCGCCGCGACCAGGTGCTCTTCATCGGCTTCTACGCCGACTGCGTCCACGCGATCCGGCCGGTCCGCAGCGGCTACCGCGTGGCCCTCACGTACGGGCTCCACGTCGGGGGCGCCGACGGGGCGGTCGACCTGCCGGCGCGCGACCAGAGCTACCCGGACCTCCACAACGCGCTCGGCGACTACTTCGGCGATCCCTCGGCGCCGCGCTCCCCGTGGCTCGTCTATCTCTTCGATCATCAGTACGCGGCCCAGAGCCTCGGCTGGGACGGCCTCAAGGGCGGCGATCGTGATCGCGCGGACGCGCTCCGGACCGTCGCCGACGAGCTCGGGTGCGACTGCTTCCTCGCGCTCGCCGATGTCCACGAGTGGTACGAGATCGACGAGGAGGACGCGGAGTCCGGCGCCGAGATCCCACCTGAGGGCTACGGACCTCGGCTCGGGCTCGAGCTGAACCTGGAGCGCTGGATGAACGCCGACGGCGAGCCGTGCAACGGCAGCGACATGAGCGCGGACGACCGCGAGGTCGTCAGCACCTTCGACGCCCTCCAGCGCGCGGCCTATGAGCGCTCCTACGAGGCGTGGACCGGCAACGAGGGCGGCTCCGCCGAGCAGTGGTACCACCAGGCGGCGCTCGTCGTCGTGCCGCGAGGGACGGAGCTCCACGCCGAGATCGTCGCGGCGCCCGCGGGCGCCGCGGAGGATGCGAGCGTCGCGGAGGCGCTGACGCCTCCGCGCGCGGTGATCGTGCGGACGCGCAGGCGGTGAGCCGCGAGGGCGGCGGCCGCCCGGCTCGCGTGGAGCGGGGACAACTACGGAGGTCGGCGGGGAATGGCGCCCTGAATCGCCCTTGCCCAAGGGCCAGGCGGCGCCGACGGCCGCGCTACCCATCGGTGGGGGTCGTTGGTAGGCTCCTCGCCATGCGGACGTCGGGACGGAGCTTGGTTTGGGGGGCGACGCTGGTGCTGGCGGTGACGAGCGCCTGCAGCGGCGGCCAGGGCGAGGAGAACACGGAGACCGCGAGCGCCGGCTCCGAGACGGCGACGACCGGCGGGACCACGGCGAGCGAGACCACGGGCGGATCGAGCACCGGCACCGTGACGAGCACCGGCACCGCGACCGACACGAGCACGGGCACGGGCACGACCGCCGGCGCGACGACGGACACGGACACGGAGAGCGGCACGGACACGGGCACGGACGGCGACGAGCCGGCCGCCGGCCTCTTCATCGCGCGGGCTGATCTCGACCGCGCCAAGATGCGGATCGCCAGCGGCGATCCGCTGTGGGAGACCCAGCGCAGCCTCGTCGAGGGCCGCGCCAACACGGCCCTGGGGATGACCGCCGATCCCTTCCACATGGACGACGTGCTGATGATCGAGTTCGGCTGGTGCGGCGGCAACGACGACGTCGACAACACGCTCTCCGAGGCGACCAGCAAGTTCGAGAAGCAGAGCGATCCGATCCGCACGCTGGCGCTGCAGTACGCGCTGACCGGCGACGCCCAGTACGCCGACAAGTCCGTCGAGCTGATGCTCGCGTGGGCGGCCGAGCAGACGATCGTCAACCTCTACGACTTCAACATCGACTTCGCGGCGGGCTCCTTCGCCGGGATGACCGACGACGGCTTCTGCGGCGTGCGCCCGTGGAACTTCACGCTCGACACGATGTGGCAGACCTACGGCCTCATCAACGTCGCCGACGCCTACCTGCTGCTGACGCGCAACGGCTACGCGCTCGACCCCGAGGACGACGCGGCGCTCCGCGACTGGATCGGCCGCCTGATCGCCGCGGTCGACAGCAGCTTCCACGCGTGGACGAAGTGGGCCGACGCCCACCCGAACTCGGGATCCTACGAGCGCTACCGATCGGACAACCACCTGTCGTGGGCGCTGACCGGGATCGTCGCCGGCGCGGCGGCGCTCGAGGACGAGGCGCTCGCGGCCTACGTGCTCGAGGGCGGGAGCTGGACCCACCCGCAGGGCGGGGCGTACGCCAACCCCTCGTCGATCCGCGCCGTGATCGACCTGGCGATCGAGGCGGACGGCCGGATCTACGAGGAGAAGATCCTCCGCGATCCGCCGATCGGCTACTCGTTCTTCCACCTGTGGGCGATGTCGGTGGTCGCCCGCGTCGCCGCCGTCCACTTCGAGGGCGACGGCGATCCGGGCGTCTGGGAGTTCATCGGCGAGGACGGCGGCGGCATCCGCACGGCCTACGATCGCTACGCGGGGTTCATCGACGGGAGCAAGATGTCGCCGGAGCCGCAGCAGGAGGGCGACCTGACCAACTACCGCTGGCTCTACGAGACCGCGAGCGCGCGCTGGCAGGCGCCGGAGCACCTCGCGATCATCGAGGCCGACGATCGCAATACGTGGATCAACCAGAGCATCGGCGCGGTGCCGCTGCTGATCGGCGTCGACGAGTAGTCGGCGGCGGCGGCCTCGGCATTCGCAGCCCTCGCGGCTCGCGGGCGGGCGCGCGAGACATGGCTGGGTCACGCGGGCTCTCCCTGAGAAACCCAACGGCGCCGCTAACCCTTTGAGGTTGCACGACTATTTCGGCGCTCCCGCCGCTCACGGCGGGTCGACGGCGGCGGCGAACCTTTGCGTATCGGCGCCAGGAGGGCTATTCGGGCGCCTCATGGCTGACTACGACGATCCCTTCGAGGGTGTGCCCGGCCCGCTGATCGAGGCGATGCGCCAGCGCGGGTTTGAGGCGCTCACCCCTGTCCAGAGGGCCGTCGTCGACGCCCAGACGCGCGGCGCGAACCTGCGGATCTCGTCGCAGACGGGGTCGGGGAAGACCGTCGCGATCGGCCTCGCGCTCGCGCCGGGGCTCCTCGAGCGCGACGCGGCGCCGAGCCACGAGCGCCGAGCGCCGAGCGTCCTCATCATCGCGCCGACGCGCGAGCTCGCGGTGCAGATCGAGGCCGAGCTCGCCTGGCTCTTCGCCGGCCTGCGCGACGTCCACACCTGCGTCGTCACCGGCGGCACCGACATCATGCGCGAGCGCCGGGCCCTGCGGCGCGGCGCGACGATCGTCGTCGGGACCCCGGGGCGCCTCCTCGATCACATCGGCGCCGGCGCCCTGCCGGTCGACGGCCTCCGCCACGTGGTCCTCGACGAGGCCGATCGCATGCTCGACATGGGCTTCAAGGACGAGCTCGACGCGATCATGGAGGCGCTGCCGAGCGAGCGGCGCTCCCACCTCGTGTCGGCGACGTTCCCGAGCGCTGTGGTCCGCTTCGCCGATCGCTTCCAGCCGGGCGCCCTCCACCTCGAGGGCACGCGCCTCGGCGAGGCGAACGCGGACATCGAGCACACCGTGTACATGGTCGATCCCCGCGATCACTACGCGGCGCTCGTCAACCTGCTGCTCCTGACCGGGGGCGAGCGCTGCCTGGTCTTCGTCCGCCGCCGGATGGAGACGACCGAGCTCGCCGAGCGCCTCGCCGCCGACGGCTTCTCGGCGCTGCCCTTCAGCGGCGACCTGCCCCAAGGGCAACGTACGCGGACGCTCAACGCGTTCCGCACCGACGTCGTCCGGATCCTCGTGGCCACGGACGTCGCCGCCCGCGGGATCGACGTCGCTGACATCGCCACCGTCGTCCACATCGATCTCCCGGCCGACGCCGAGACCTACACGCACCGCAGCGGTCGCACGGGGCGGGCCGGGCAGAAGGGGCGCAGCCTCCTCCTCGCGCCGTCACGGGCCGAGCGGCGCCTGCGGGCGGTCCTCCGCCAGGCGAAGGTCGAGGCGACCTGGTGCGCGCTGCCGAGCCCGAGCAGCATCGACAAGTCGCTGAAGAAGCGGGCGCGCCGGCGGATCCACCGGGCGATGACCTCGGAGGCCGAGACCTCGGAGGCGCTCCTCGACTACGCCAACGCGCTGCTCAAGCAGTACGAGCCGGCCGAGCTCGTCGCGCGCCTCGTCGACCTCGCGCGCCCCGAGCTGCCGCGGGCGCCGATGGACTACGAATGCGGCGTCCAGGGGCCGAGGGCGCGGCGCTCTACGCTCGACGACGACGGCGACAGCGACGGCCGGCGCAGCCGCGACGGCCAGGCCTTCGAGCCCTTCCAGATCGCCTTCGGGGCCCGCGACGGCGCCTCGCCAGCGCGCCTCTTGGCGACGATCTGCCGCCGCGGCGACGTCTCGGGCAGGGACGTCGGGGCGATCCGCATCGGCGAGGAGGCCAGCGGCTTCGAGATCGCCGCGGGCGTCGCGGAGGCGTTCTTCGAGCGGGCGTCGCAGCCCGACGATCGTGCGCCTGAGCAGACGATCGAGCGCGCGCACCGGCTGCCGGATCGCACCGATCGTCCGCGGCAGCGGCAG
>JAGQIT010000299.1 GCA_020431135.1 Myxococcales bacterium
CCCCGCAGCTGCTCCGGCGCCATGTAGGGCGGCGAGCCGATCACGTGGGTCTCGGCCCGGGCCTCGCGCAGGCGCGCGAGGCCGAAGTCGAGAACCTGCGCCCGACCGCCGCCGTCGACGCGGACGTTCCCCGGCTTGAGATCCATGTGGATCAGCCCGCCGCGGTGGAGCGCCGCGAGGGCCCCGAGGAGGTCGACCACCAGCCGCCGCAGCGCCGCCTCATCGGCGATCGGCCCCGACGCGCCGGCGGCGGCGCGCAGCCTCTCGAGGTAGCCGGGCCCGTCGACGAGGCGCATGACCAGCGCCTCGCGCCCGCGGGCGGCGACCAGCTCCTCGGGCGCGACCAGCCCGGGGTGATCGAGCTCCGCGAGGCGGCGAAACTCGTTCTTGAAGGCCTGGAGCGACCAGGGATCGACCTGATGCAGCGCCTTGATCGCGACCCGCTCGCCGCAGACCGGATCCCAGCCGACAAAGACGTCCCCGAAGCTCCCGCGGCCGATCTGCCGGAGGAGGAGGTACTCACCGAAGACGAGGGGGAGCCCGCACGCGCCGGTGACCGGCGCAGCGCCTGTCGTGAGCGACTCCCACGACGCCCCGTCGCGGAGCCATGTCTCGTGTTCCGCGTAAGAGAGTTCACGAGCCTCGCCGTCGCACACGAGGCGGACACCCGCGTCGCGGAACTCGACGTCGATCTCCTCGGGAGGCCGCAAGACCCACGATCAATGCCGGATCCTACGCCTCGATGTCTACCATAGTAGACGCCGCAAAGCCCTCATACGCGGACTCCTCGCCGATCCGCCCGCGATTCGCCCTCATCCACGACGCGAAGACCCGAGCGCTCGGCGGCCGAACGCTCGGGTCTCTCTTGGGTCGTGGGTTCGCCGCTAGAAGCGGACCGTGACGAGGAGGCCCTGCTGCGGGGCGCTGAAGCGGTCGAAGGTCGAGGCCTTGAGCTCGCGGGCGACGCAGGCGCCGAGCTCCGGGTCGCCGCCGTACGCGGCGCTGCTGATGACCTCGCCGTTCGAGCCGCGGATCGACAGCTTCACCTGGGCCTTGTCGCCCGAGCTCGCCAGGTCCGCGCACACGCGCTCGGCGCGATCCTTCGTGGCGGCGATCCCCGCCTTGAGGGCGGAGGCGGTGAGCTTCTCCGGGAGGCTGACGCTGGGCCGCTTCGCGGGCTCCGGCGCCGGCTCGGCCGCGCTCTTCGTCTTGCAGCTCGCGGGGTTGAGGAGGCAGTCCACCGACATCGGATCGGGGCCGCTCGCCTCGGGCTCCGGCGCCGCGGCCTTGGCCGGGGCCTTCGCCTCCGCCGGGGCCTTCGCCTTGGTCGACGCCCGCTTCGCGGTCGTCCGCTTGCTCCGGGTCGCCGTCTTCTTCGCGGGCTCGGGCTCCGCCTCGACCTCGGGCTCGACCGCCTCGGGCGGCGGCAGCTCGTCGTCCTCGTCGTCGTCGACGGCGAGGATCACCGCGTCGTCGTCGAAGGGCTCGTCGAGGATCGAGCTCGCGGCGTCCTCGAGCTCGAAGCTGTAGTCGCTGACGACGTCGTCAGAGAGCGCCGGCGCCTCCTCAGGGGCGGGGGCGGCGAGCGCCGTCAGCGAGCTGACCAGGGCCATCGCCAACGAGGCGGCGGCGACGTAGAGGCCGCCGCGGCGCGGGCGACAGGTGACGTGCGGCGTGGTCTGCATGCGCAGCATCGACGGCGTCTCGTCGCTGGGCGTCGACGCGGCCATGGACTTGACGTCGATGAACCCAGAGCTGTCACCGCGGGGCGCCGTCGGGGTCGTGTCCCCAGCGCGGGCGATCGCGGCGACCGAGAAGAGCGCCGAGTCGTGGCTGCGGGCTCCGTAGAGGGTCTCGGGGGCGGTCGTGCGGGTCATGGTGGTCTCCTTTAGGGGTTCAGGGTGGGTCGCTCGGGGCGCTCCCCCTCGCGGTCACGTGAGCCTCTGACGGGGGTCAGGAGCCCCTATTGAATCCGTTTACCGCCGGTTTACGGCCGCAGCAGCGCGCAGACGCCGTTTATTCGGCATTTCACGGCCTGTGAGCGTCTCCGCGGGCGATCCGGCCGGGCGCCAAATCACCCCTCCGGAGCGACGCAGGGGCTCGATCCGCTTACAGAGCGCTAACCGGCGGGCGCGACCGCGGCGCGCTCGTGGCAGGGCCCATCCTCGACGGCAGGACGCCGCCCCGCGCTAGAAGCCGTTGAGCGCGTCGACGACCGCGAAGAGGTCGCCCTGCTCGTAGAAGTCGACGGCGACCAGGGTCGGCATCTGCCCGCCCTCGTCGCGGCACTGGCTCGCGCGCGCGAAGAGGACGTCGTAGGCGTTGACCTCCGCGGCCCCGGACTGGGTCGGCAGGCCGAGCGCGTCGCTCACCCAGTGGTTGACCAGGAAGAGCGGGTTGTCGGCGCCGCCGCGGCCCAGCTCGCAGGTGAACTCGTCGGCGCTCTTGAACGAGTACGGGGTGTCCCAAAAGACATCCCACGCGTGGTGGTACCAGGACGGCGGCGGCCCCTCGACCTCGGCGCCGACGACGATCCGCGCGTCGGCGTCGATCAGCTCGCCGAGCGTCGGCATCGGCCCGCCGTCCCAGCTCCACATCAGCGCGCTCAGGCCGGCCGCGTCGAACTCCGCCTCGACGAGCGCCGGGTCGACGTCGTCCTGGAAGATGATCGCGATCACCTCGCGCGGGTTGGCGGCCATGAAGGCGGCGAGGTCGTCGAGAACGTCGGCGAGCGGGTAGCTGGCCAGGAAGCACGCCCCGTGGCAGAGGACGACCTCGCCGTCGCTCTCGTAGATGTCCATCAGGAGGCCGCGGACGCCGTCGTCGAGCTGGCGGGCGACGCCGTACTCCTGGTTGCCGTTGGCCTGCGGGAAGCCGTCCTCGTAGGAGGCGTGCGAGTTGTGGGTCGCCGGCAGGGCGACCTCGTCGAGGCGGCGCGCGCACAGCTCGACGTGGCCGTTGCACGCCAACCCGTCGCCGGTCGTCGAGGTGCTCTCGGCGTCCGTCGTCGACGTCCCCTCGCTGACGCCCGCGGTCGTCGACGCGCCGGTCGTGTCTTCCCCGGTCGTCGACGCGCTCGTCGTCGCGCCCGTCGCGCTCGTGCCCCCGGTCTCGGTCGCCCCGGTCGAGCTGCCGTCGTCGCCGCAG
>JAGQIT010000300.1 GCA_020431135.1 Myxococcales bacterium
GACATGTACGCCGGCGTCCCCATCACCGCGCCGGTCATCGTCAGGGTCGCCGAGGTGACGGGGCCGCTGCCGAGCTCGAGGATCTCGGTCGACGCCTCGGGGACCGTCTCCGCCGCGGTCACGAAGGCGCCAGCCTCGACCGCGCGGGCGAGGCCGAAGTCGACGACCCGCGGCGTCCCGCGCTCGTCGACGAGGACGTTGTCCGGCTTGAAGTCGCGGTGGACGACGCCGGCCTCGTGGGCCGCCACGAGCCCGCGCCCGGCGGCGACGAAGATCGCCACGATCGCCTGCCAGCGCCGCGTCCCCGCCTCGAGCCAGGCGCGCAGCGTCCGGCCCTCGATGCGCTCCATGGCGATGAAGAGCTGGCCGTCGGCCTCGCCGACGTCGTAGATCGAGACGACGTTCGGGTGGGCGAGGCGGGCGAGCGTACGGGCCTCGCGCTGGAGCCTCGCGGTCCCCTGCGTGTCGTGGATCCCGGGGCCGAGCACCTTGAGGGCGACGTCACGCTCGAGCTCCGGATCGTGGGCCGAGTACACCACCCCCATGCCGCCCTGGCCGAGGACGTCGAGGATCCGGTAGCGGCCGAGGTTGTCGGGGATCGCCTCGAGGAAGCGGGGCCGTATCGTCGACACCGAGCCGACGATCGTGCTGGCGAGCGCCTCCGACGGCTCCCCGATCGCCGCGCCGCGCTCACGGGCGCCGGGGCGCCCCGTCGGGGCGCGTTCGTCGAGCACAGATCGTGTCATCCGAAGAGAGCGAGCGGGGGACCGCGAGCGCCACGACGATAGCCGCCGAAGGCCGCCCGCGATCCGCGAAGGCGCTCCGCCAGCGACCCTATCTGCGCGCGGCCTCCCGCGGTATTTCACCAATATTTCATCGCCGCGCGCGTCCGCCCGCGCGTCCGCCCGCGTCCGCGCGGATCCGCCCCCGGAGGCGTTGACAGGGCAAATGCGCCGGCGCTAACGTAGTTTTTCGATGCCGCGCTGGCGCCTGGACTTCGAGGCCGGCGGAGAGCTGACCCTCCGACGCGGCGTGACCCTCGTCGGTCGCCACCCGGCCTGCGACATCGTCCTCGACAACGCGACGATCAGCCGACGCCAGCTCCTCCTCCAGCCGCGCGCCGACGGCGTCGAGCTCGTCAAGCTCGGCCGCCAAGAGGTCCGCTGCGACGGCGAGGCGCTCGAGGAGCAGGTCGTGATCGCCGGCGACGGCGCCCGCCTCGCGATCGGCGGCGTCGACTTCGCGACGATCCGCGCGCTCGCCGACACCCCCGAGGAGGCCCGCTGGCTGATCAGCCTCGACGGCGGCCCCGCGCTCAAGCTGATCGCGCCCTTCACCATCGGCGGCTCGCCCTCGGATGACCTCACCGTCCCCGGCTGGCCGCGCGCCGCCCTGCGCCTCCACGACACCGAGGCCGCGGTCCTCGTCGAGCTCGCCGACGCGGCCTCGGAGCTCGTCGCCGCCGAGGACGCCGCGCGCTTCGACCCGGACGGCTTCGCCCGCCTCGAGCCCGGGCGCCCGCTGCTCCTCGGCGGCCACCGCCTCGCCCTCGTCCGCAGCGCCGCCGAGCTGCGCTCGAGCACCCTCCACGACGACGCCGCGCCCCTCACCCTCCGCGCCGAGTCCTACGGCCGCGGCGGCGTGATCACGACCGTCGTCGGCGGCGAGGAGCGCAGCGTCTACCTGCCGCGCCTGCGCTTCGCCCTGCTCCGCGCCCTGATCGCCCCGCCGCCCCCGGCCGCCCCCGGCGACTACCTCGACGTCGAGTCGCTGTGCGAGATCGTCTGGCCGGGCAACCACAGCAAGACCGAGTACGACTTCAACGTCCTCCTCCACCGCGTGCGCCGCGACCTGCTCCGCGCCGAGCTCGACGTCGACGCCCTGATCGAGCGGGCCCACGGCTCAGGGATGATCCGGGCGCCCGCCGCCGCCGAGGCCGAGGTGGTCGTCGACGGCGTCCGCCGCTGATCCGCGGCCCCTCCGCGCTTGCGCTCTCTCCATCCGTCCGGTCGGTCGACGGCCGGTCGGCGCCCGCCAGGCGATCGCGTACAATCCCGCCGATGTCCGCGCGCCCCCGGGTCTGCGTCCTCCACGTCGGCGGCACCATCGGCATGGTCGCCCACGCCGACGGCTACCGCCCCCAGCCCGGCTTCCTCGAGGGCTACATGGCGGCGATGCCCGAGCTCGCCCGCCCCGAGATGCCGGAGCACCACCTCGAGGTGCTCGAGCCGCTCCTCGACTCCTCGGACATCGACCCCGACGACTGGCTGCGGATCGCCGCGGCGATCGCCGCCCGCTACGACGGCTTCGACGGCTTCGTCGTCGTCCACGGCACCGACACCATGGCTTACACGGCGTCGGCGCTCTCCTTCCTCCTCCCCGGCCTCGCCAAGCCGGTGATCATCACGGGCTCCCAGCTCAGCCTGAGCAACGTCCGCAGCGACGGCCGCGAGCACCTGATCACCGCGCTCCTCCTCGCCGGCAGCCTCGAGCTCCCGGAGGTCGCGATCTACTTCGGCGCCCGCCTGATCCGCGGCAACCGGGCGCAGAAGATCCACAACCAAGAGTTCTTCGCCTTCAACAGCGGCAACCTCGCGCCGCTCGCCCGGATCGGCGCGTCGATCCGCGTCGCCCACCACCTCGTCCGGCCGGCGCCGAGCGGGCCGCTGCGCCCCCTCGAGCTCGTCCGCCGCCCGCGGGTCGCGTCGCTGCGGGTCTTCCCCGGGATCGACGGGGCGATGCTCCGCCGCCTGATCGAGCCGCTCGACGGCCTGGTTCTCGAGACCTACGGCAACGGCAACGCGCCGAGCCGCGACCCCTCGCTCCACGAGGCCCTCGCCGAGGCGATCGCCGCGCCGCGCGAGCTCATCGTCGTCAACTGCTCGCAGTGCCACGGCGGCCGCGTCGATCAGACCCGCTACGGCACCGGCAGCGCGCTCGCCCGCGTCGGCGTTCTCAGCGGCTACGACATGACCCCCGAGGCCGCGCTGACCAAGCTCTACTGCCTC
>JAGQIT010000301.1:0-3457 GCA_020431135.1 Myxococcales bacterium
GAAGATCATGTGGCTGGCCGAGCACTACTTCCGCAAGCAGGGGCGGCGCGACGCGATTAACGTCGTCTTCGCCAGCGCTGGCGGGCGGATCTTCGGCGTCGAGAAGTACCGCGTCGCCCTCGAGAAGCTCGTCGCCGAGCGCGGCGTCGACACCCGCTTCCACCACAACCTCGTCGCCCTCCGCGCGCGCTCGAAGGAGGCTGTCTTTGAGAACCTCCAGAGCGGCGAGACCGTCGTCCTCCCCTACTCGATGATCCACGTGACGCCGCCGATGGGCCCGCCGGACTTCATCCGCCAGAGCCCGCTGGCCAACGACGCCGGCTGGGTCGACGTCGACAAGGCGACGACGCAGCACAACACCTACAAGAACGTCTACAGCCTCGGCGACGCGTCGTCGCTGCCGACCTCGAAGACCGGCGCGGCGGTGCGCAAGGAGGCGCCGGTGCTCGTCGCCAACCTCCTGGCGCAGATGGCCGGCAAGGCGCCCGAGGCCGCCTACGACGGCTACACCTCGTGCCCGCTGGTCACCGGCTACGGCCGCCTGATCCTCGCCGAGTTCGACTACGACGGCAACCCGGTCGAGACCTTCCCCTTCGACCAGGCGAAGGAGCGGCTGAGCATGTACATCATGAAGAAGCACCTGCTGCCGGCGATGTACTGGCACGGGATGATGCGCGGCCGGGCCTAGCAGCCTGTGGCAAGAATCCCGCGCGCCCTCGCTTGCCCTCGTCGCCCCCGACAACCCCGACGAGACTTGCAGTACGGCCCGGCGCAGCGGCGTTTCGTCGGAGCAATCTGGGCCGACGATGGCAGCGCGAGGCCACATGGGACCTTCGCCACGGGCTGCGAGGAGGCGGTGGCGAGATCGCCGAGGGGGTCACCGGCGTGACCTGCGGGCGCGCCCCTGGCCTCTTCGGCGCGACTTTGCCGTATCCTGCGAAGCATGGACGCCGACGCGCCGACCCCCTGCGCCGCGCTCACGCGGCAGCTCCTCGCCGCGGCGCCGCCGAACGAGCGCCTCCTCCTCGACCTCCCGGCCTGCAGGGTGCGGATCCGCGGCAACGACCCCGGGGTGATGAGCGCGCTGCGGGCCTACTACCGCGAGCACGCGCTCGCCTCGGCGAGCGGCGACGCCGACCTCGAGATCCTCGCCCTCGCCGGGCCGACGCCGGCGCTGCCCTGGCCGCTCGAGCTCCGCGATCGCACCAACCGGCCGCAGCACGAGGGCTACCGCGACCTCGCCGACGGCCGCGTCGTCCACAAGCTGCGCACCGGCGTCGTCCTGATCATGAGCGCCGCCGCCGAGGTCGTCTGCGGGCCGCTCGCCGACCACGTCGACCAGGTGATCAACTTCATCCACCACCGCGTCATGACCCGCTGGATCGCCGGCGGCGGCCGCCTCACCCACGCCGCCGGGATCGCCCGCGGCGACCGCGGCCTCGTCCTCTGCGGCGTCCCGGGGGCCGGCAAGTCGACGCTCGCCCTCGAGGTCATGACCCGCGATCCCGAGGTCGCCTTCATCACCAACGACCGCGCCGTCGTGACGGCGGATGAGGGCGGCCCGCGCCTATGCGGGATCCCCAAGCATCCGCGCGTCAACCCGGGCACCATCCTCCACAACGCCGCGCTCACGCCCCTCCTCAGCGCCGACGAGCGCGCCCGCTACCTCGCCCTCGACGGCGCCGCGCTCCGCGACCACGAGGACAAGCGCGACGCGGTGATCGATCGCCTCTTCGGCCCCGGGCGCGTCCGCCTCGAGGCGGCGGCCGCCGCCGTCGCCGTCCTCTGCTGGCGCCCCGACGCCGACGAGGCGATGACGATCGAGGCCGTCGACTTCGCCGCCCGCCCCGACCTCCAGCGCGTCCTCCACAAGCGCCTCAGGCTCTACTTCTGGCCGCAGCCGACCCCGGCCGACGACGAGGCGATGGCGGCGCTGGTCGACCGCCTCAGCGGCGTCCCGGTCTACGAGCTCCGCGGGCGCGTCGACTTCGCGGCGGCGGCCGCCTGGGCGAGCGAGCTGCTCCGCGGGGACGCGCGCTAGGAGGCTGTCCCGCAGCTCGGCGCGTGCTCTCGCGCCGCCATCGTCGGCGCTCTCGGTTCGGCGAAGCGCCGCGATTGCCGGGCGTACCGCGAGCTTCGTCGGGGCCGAGAGCGTCGGGGCGGGAAAGCGAGAGCGCGTGCCGATCTGCGGGACAACCTCCGAGAGGAGCGTCGCAACCGTCCCCTGCGTCTGCGTCGGCCGCCTCCCGCGCAGGGCCACGCGACCGACCTCCCGGCGTGACGAGCCGCCGCGCGCTTGTTCGGCCGATGCCCGCGCCCGCGCCTGCGGGCAAGATCCGCTATCCTCGCGGGCGATGCCCCGGCTCCTCGCCGCGCTGATCCGACACGGGGACTACGAGCAGCCCCCGGGGGTCCCGAGCGCCCTCCTCCCCCACCCGCTCACGCCCCGCGGCGTCGCCCAGGCCCGCGCCCTCGGCGAGGCCCTGGCGGCCCGCGAGCGCGCCGGCGAATTCCGGATCGCGGCGACCATCGACACGTCGTCGCTGCGCCGCGCCTGGGACACCGGGGTCCACATCGCCCGCGCCCTCGAGGCCAGCCTCGGCCGCCCCTTCGCCGTCGAGGGCTTCGACGCCCTCGTCGAGCGCGCCCTCGGATCGATGGCCAACCTCACGGTCGACGCGATCGAGCGGGTCTTCGCCGACGACCCGCGCCTCGGCGCGCTGCCTCCCGGCTGGAAGGCGCGCTCGACCTTCAGGCTCCCGGTGATCGGCGCCGAGTCGCTGCTCGAGGCCGGCGCCCGCGCGGCGACCCACATCGACGCCCGCCTCCGCGACCTCGCCGACGCGCCGCGCCGCGCCGACACGCTCAAGCTCTTCGTCAGCCACGGCGCCGCCCTGCGCCACGCCGCGCACAGCCTCGGCGCCCTCGCCCTCGACGCGATCCCGGGGCTGTCGATGTACCACTGCCGCGAGGTCGTCCTCGAGCGCTCCGCCGGCGGCGACTACCGCCACGCAAGCGGCGGCTGGAAGATCCGCAAGAAGGCCGAGGAGCACCGCGACTGACGCGACCGAGGAGCCCGACCGATGACCTACGATCCGCACCCCACGATCATCCCCCCGCTCCACGGCGCCGAGTGGATCGACGCCGACTTCAGCCGCCTCCCCGAGCGCTGGCCGCGGTTCCGCACCCGCCTGCAGATCGACAAGACCGGCGAGGCCTACGACATCGCCCACGAGGAGCTCGAGCGCTACGCCGAGGGCAAGGCGATCGTCTGGCCGGATCGGACGATCTACTTCCTCTGCGACATGCACGCGGACACCGACGCCTTCTTCCGCTCGCTCGTCGCCTCCGGCGGCGTCGAGAAGACCGGGCCCGGCGACGGCGACTTCCGCCTCACCGCCGAGGGCAGGCGCGCGACCTTCGTGATCGGCGGCGACTGCCTCGACAAGGGGCCGCA
>JAGQIT010000301.1:3510-5388 GCA_020431135.1 Myxococcales bacterium
ACCTCCTCGTCGGCAACCACGACCTCCGGGCGCGCGTCGGCTTCGTCTACGGCGGCGCCAAGGATCCGCGCCACGCCCACCTCTTCGTCCGCATGGGCAAGAAGTCGGTGCCGCTCTACAAGGAGATCTTCGACGAGTACATCGCCCCCGAGGGCCCGCACGACTTCCTCAGCGACGACGAGGTCCGGGCGCGCCTCTTCCACGACGAGAGCTGGTACGAGGCCTTCCCCGCGGCCGTCGCCGGGCTCATCCAGCCGAACAAGATCGCCAAGGAGGTCGACCGGATCCGCGAGAAGGTCCACGAGCTCCAGGAGATGTGCGACGAGATGGACATGTCCCTCGGCATGATCTACGCCGCCTTCGAGAAGGCGAAGGAGCTCTTCATGGCGGGCGGCGAGTTCGCCTGGTTCTTCGAGAAGATGCGCCTGTGCCGGCGCTACGGCTCGCTCCTCTTCATCCACGCCGGCGTCGACGACGTCGTCGCCGCGAAGATCCGCGAGCACGGGATCCACGAGCTCAACGTCGAGTTCGCGCGCATGGTCGACGACGACCTCTTCGATCTCTACCACGGCTCCTTCGGCAACACCTTCCGGACCAAGTACCGCCCCTCGGACCGCCCCTTCACCGCCGCTGGCCTAAGGGACATGCATGAGGCCGGCATCTACGCGATCGTCCACGGCCACCGCAACATCCTCCGCGGCCAGCGGATGGTCCTCCGCGGCGGCATGCTCAACTTCGAGTGCGACGTCTCCGTCGACGCCAACACGCGGGCGATCGAGGGCCAGCGCGGCCCCGGCGGCGGCGTCACGGTGCTCCGCCCCGACGGCTACGTCCTCGGGATCTCGACGGATCACCCCTACGTCAAGCGCTTCGACGTGCGCACCGCCTTCAAGATCAAGCGCAGCCGCGCCGGTCGCTAGCAGCCTCTCGGCGGCTCTCCGGTTCGCCGAAGCGCCGCCGCGAGGGCGAGCGAGACGCAGGATTCCCGCGACGTAGCCCTAGAAGGGCTCGTCAAGCGCCTCGCAGAGGAAGCGGACGTAGGGGCTCGTCCTTGCGAAGCGCTCGGCGATCCGGTCGACCGCCGCCGGGCCGAAGATCTCGCCGACCTCGAGATCGCAGGCGGCGATGTGATCCTTGCGCTGGATGTCCTCGATCAGCGGGTGGTCCTTGGCGAACCCGCGAGGCGGCCGCTTGAGGCTGTCGCCGCCGAGGCTCCAGTCGGCGCGGAAGTCGGCGTCGTCGCGGACCGCGAGCCACGCCTCGGGCGCGTCGACGATCTTGCCGCGGATCGCCGCGAGGGCCTCGGCCGGCGGGTGCCACATGCCGGCGCCGAGGAAGATCCCGTCGCCGCCGACGTGGAAGTAGAAGCCGGGCGCGTGGACGTCCTTGCCGGCGTTGTGGCGGAATTGGATCCCGAGGTTCGTCTTGTAGGGCGACTTGTCCGCGGCGAAGCGGACGTCGCGGTGGATCCGCATCAACGAGCCGCCGACCTTCTTGTCGCTGGCGACGAAGTGCGGCGAGATCGCGGCGAGCCGCGGGGCCATCGCCCGGATGAACGCCAGCGCCGGCTCGCGCAGCGCCCGCTCGTAGCGCCCGCGGTTGGCCGCGAACCACTCGCGATCGTTGTTCATCGACAGCTCGCTGAGGAATTCGAGGAGCTCCGGGCCGAAGCCGGCGAAGCCCGCGTGGACCACCGCGGGGGCGCTCTTCTTCGCCGCGGGCTGCTCCGCCCCTGACCTGTTCTTCGCCGCTTGCTTCTTCGCCGCGGTCTTCGTCTTCGCCGCGGTCTTCTTCTTCGCCGCGATCTTCTTCGTCGCGGCCTTCTTCTTCTACGCGGTCTTCTTCTTCGCCGCGGTCTTCTTCTTCGCCGCGGTCTTC
>JAGQIT010000302.1:0-3157 GCA_020431135.1 Myxococcales bacterium
CGTCCAGCTCAAGGGCGGCGTCGGCGAGGCCGGCGACCGCTACGAGCGCAACGCCGACGCGATCGCGGCGGCGATCGTCCGGGGCCGACCGACGCCGGCGCTCCTCGGCGGCGACGGCTCGCGCGGCCCTCGCGTCCAGCGCCGCTCCAACCTCGGAAAATTCATCGACGACCAGCGCGCGCTGATGGCGAGGGGCCGGGGCAGCCTCGGCCGCAAGTGCACGACCGTCGGCTTCGAATTCGAGTTCGCGACGATGGACGACGGGCCCTTCGGCGGGCTCTCGCACGTCGAGATCGCCGAGTCGTCGAAGATGCCCGATCCTAAGGTGCCCTTCGTCCTCGAGACCGACGCCTCCGACGCCCTCGAGCTCGTCAGCCCGCCCTTCTGGGTCCCGACCTTCGGCGACCAGATCCTCCCTGAGCCGGACTACGTCGAAGGTGTCATCGACCTGTTCAAGGAGCGCCTCTCGACGATCACCGCCAAGCGGCCGACGATCGTCGGCCTCGCGCGCGAGTTCCAGACCCAGGACAAGATCGACTTCCGCTTCAAGGACGTCCCGCTCGCCCGCCACCACCTGACCCCGAGGACCCCCGAGGAGCTCGACGTCAGGGGCCGCAGCGTCAGGGCGCGCGACGTCCTGTCGATGAAGATCAAGCCGATCGAGAAGTTCGGCGGCGCCGGGATCGACGCCCAGGTGAACATCGCCACCGACGCCTTCGGCAACGACCTCCTGAACCAGGCCTTCATCGGCGACCGCTTCAGCGGAGAGCAGCACATCAACGCGTTCTCCCAGCTCGAGCGGCGGCTCGGCAACGTCCTCTACGCGCACGCCTTCAAGCCGAACTTCGGCTGGGGACGGACGCTCGGCAAGTTCATGCGGGCCTACACGGCGACCGACGCCGCCGACGA
Organism: Myxococcales bacterium; assembly: GCA_020431135.1. GTDB lineage: Bacteria > Myxococcota_A > Polyangia > Nannocystales > Nannocystaceae > JADJRG01. The sequence goes on from JAGQIT010000302.1 coordinate 910, forward strand.
CGCCATCGCGGAGTTCCGCGACGACGCGAAGAAGCGGCTCCAGGACCGGATCAACCCGCTCAGCGGCGACCTCGACTGGGCGTGGGGTGACACCGACAGCGTCTCGATGGCCCTCGTCGAGCTCGGCAACCTGCCGCGGGCCTCCGGGGCCCTCCTCGCCAAGCTCCGCTCCTACACCACGACGGCCTTCGAGGTCGAGCAGATCCGCGGCGCGATGACGCGGCTCGCCGAGGGCACGATCGCGGCCGTGCGGCGGATCGAGCGCACCATCATCACAAACGACACCACCGGCGAGGCGACCTTCGGACCCGGCGAGCTCGCCGCGAAGATCGTCGCCGTGAACCGGGCGGTGACCGCGGCAAACGCTCGCCTCGACGACCTCCCGGTGCTCGGCGAGGACAAGCCGCAGCTGCGCACCTTCATCAACGCGCTCGCCCGCGCCCTCTCCGGCCAGCTCGCGGTCGCGTCGATCGACGCGGTGCGCCAGGCCCAGGTCCGGCGGCACGGCGACCGGCGGGCGAAGATGGGCCTCGACATGCCCGAGCTCAGCGTCCACCAGATGATGTCGAGCCGGGTCAAGGACGTCCGCGGCGTCTGGGCCAAGGCGCCGGTCCTCGACATCGGCCTCGGGATCCTCTCGTTCAAGGAGTGGGAGAAGGTCTCATCGATGGTCCGCAGCACCTCGCTGCGCCGGGCGATCGCCGCCTGCGTCGAGGACGTCGCGCTCGGCTACACGGCCGATGAGGTCGGCGAGGACCTGCTGCCGACCAAGGTCAGGAAGACCTACACGATCCGCAGCACCGACGTCGCGCCGCTGGTCACCGGGGCGCTCGACGGGATCCGCAACTACATCGACGAGCACCACCTCGTCTCGCACACGTGGACCCGCTCCGGCCGCGAGCACACGGTGAAGGGCGAGGACCGGCGCAAGCTGGCGATCGCCCCGGACGAGCGCCCGGACTTCATGTCCCACGAGAGGGGCCTCGTCACCCCGCGCCAGGACACCTTCGTCCCCCACAAGTACGTGCAGATGCCCGAGGTCTGGGGCGGCAAGTCCCGGCAATTCGTCGTCGAGTCGCGGACCGACTCGGTGGCGACGCTGCGCCGGATCAAGGCCTGGCTCGAGAGCCAGGATGGTTGAGATCACTAGAGCAGCAGGATCCCGGCGTGGACCAGCATCCCGAGGGTGGCGAGCATGCCGATCCCGAAGGTGACGGTCCGCCACGGCTGGATCCCGCGGAGGTAGCACACCGAGTAGAGCACCCGCGCCGCCGCGAAGGTCCCCATGAAGATCCAGGCCATCATCGCGTCGACCCCGGCGGCCACGTAGACCTGGCCGATGAAGAGGAAGGGCACGGTGTTGGCGAGGGTGTTGGTGTGCGCCCGGAGCACGCGAGCGACCGCGTCGGGGTCGCTGTCGACGACGTCGGCGCCCTTCATCACGGTCTGCGCGTCCTCGGGGTTGAGCGTCTGCTTCGTCTTCGTCCGCGCCGCGCCGCTCGCGATCCAGAGCAACGTGAGGTTGAGGCAGAGCACCAGCGTCGTGACACCGTAGGCGAGGTAGGCTTCCTTCATCGCGTCGAGGGTAGCCACGCCCGCGCGCCCGCTGCACCTCCCTCGCGAAGAACGCTGTCACCCCGCGGCCGCCTCCGCGGCGCCGCTCATCGCCGCGCTTGACAAGGGGGCGCCGCGCCGTAGATCGTGCTCGGAAATGCGCACAGCCACCGCAGGCAGCCGCTCCCTGCTCGCCGCCCCTTCGCGCGGCGTTCTCCTCTGCGCCCTCGCGGCCGGCTGCGCCGGCGACGACGGCGGGACCACCGGGGCCCTGTCGGCGGCCAGCGGCCCGGTGAGCGCGTCTGGCCTTTCGGGCAGCACGACCGACGACGGCTCGACGAGCGCCGACAGCTCGACCGGCGACGCCAGCACGTCGACCTCCGGAGCCACGGGCGCGTCGGCGACCGCCACCGCCACCGCCACCACCGGCGCGAGCACGACCGCCTCGACCTCGACCACCGCGTCGTCGACCGACGGCGCGACCACGGGAGCGCCGACGGACGGCCGCGCCTTCCTCCACGCCGACCTCTGGAGCGTCTGGTGGAACGACCGCACGCGCTGCGGCGCCGAGCGGACCTTCCTCGAGATCTGTCAGCGCCGCGGCGACGACTGCGGCCTCTACGAGGCGGCCGTCGCCGCCTGCAACCCCCTCCAGGTCGTCTACGGCCAGGTCGGCCCCGAGAAGCAGGGCGAG
>JAGQIT010000302.1:3380-12463 GCA_020431135.1 Myxococcales bacterium
CAACCACGGCCTCGACTACGGCTGCACGATGCAGGGCACGAGCTCGGGCGACGACAAGTACCTCAAGCCCTTCGGCGCCTTCGCCTGGGTCGAGGTCCCGACCGGCGTCCCGGTCACCGTCGTCGGCGCCGCCGCCCTCAACTTCGCCGACAACGCCTTCGCCGGCTGTAACCGCGGCAACCCCTCGCAGGACCCCTGGGTCACCGAGGCCCCCGGCTCCACCCTCGGCTGCGTCTACGTCGAGGAGAACATGGTCTTTGAGCCAGACACCCACTACGTCTGGCGCTACGGCGAGATCACCCCCCTCGCCGAGGCCGGACCGCCCGCGGAGATCGCCGCCGGCTTCGCCCTCCCCGAGGTCGGCGTCGACGTCAGCGACCGCGAAGCCTGCGCGCTCTGAGGGCCGCGGACGGCGGCGGAGCGCGGCGGAGGGACGTCAGCCAGGTCACAGCCGCAGGGCGCCCTTCTCGCCCCCGCTGACGTCCACGCGCCGTCGCCCGCATCCGAAGAACCCGCGAATTCCGGCCGTTTCCCGCCCACACGACCGCCTCCACATCGCCGAGCCGCGCGCGTGTCGACGCAGCCGCGGCCTGCTAGTGTCTCTGCCCCATGCCCAGCTTCCCCTCGCTGCTCCTCCGGGCGGACACGATCGCCGCCCAAGGCGCCTTCGCCGAGGCCCAGGCCGAGTTCTTCGACCCGGATCCCGACACCGTCCAGGCGCTGCGCGAGCGCCTCGCCGCCGTCGACGGCGGCGTCGTCGCCCACTTCTACATGGATCCCGAGCTCCAGGGCGTTCTCTACGGCGTCGACTGGCCGCACATCCACATCAGCGACTCGCTCGTCATGGCCGACCGCGCGATCGCCATGGCCGAGGCGGGCGCCAAGGCGATCGCCGTGCTCGGCGTCGACTTCATGTCGGAGAACGTCCGCGCCATGCTCGACGCCGCCGGTCACCGCGACGTCGGCGTCTACCGAGTCAGCGAGCGGGCGATCGGCTGCTCCCTCGCCGAGTCCGCGGAGGCGCTCGCCTACGGCGCCTACCTCGAGCGCGCCGCCTCCTTCCCGAACTCGCTGCACGTCGTCTATATCAACACGAGCCTGCGGACCAAGGCCTACGCCCACCGCAAGGTCCCGACGATCACCTGCACCTCGTCGAACGTCCTGCGCACCGTTCTCCAGGCCTTCGCCCAGGAGCCGCGCGCCCACGTGTGGTTCGGCCCCGACACCTACATGGGCGAGAACCTGGAGAAGATGCTCGCGGCGCTCGCCGGCATGGACGCCGCCGCCGTCGCCGGGATCCACCCGGAGCACACGCCCGCGTCGATCGCCGCGATCCTCCGCGAGAACCGCTTCCACTACTTCGAGGCGGGCAACTGCGTCGTCCACCACATGTTCGGCGCCGAGGTCGTGGCGACGATCGAGCGCGAGTACCTGGATAACACCGACATCACCGCCCACCTCGAGGTCCCGGGCGAGATGTTCTCCCTGGGCCTCGCCGCCAGCCAGCGCGGCCGCGGCGTCGTCGGCTCGACCTCCGACATCCTCCGCTTCATCCGCGGCCGGGTCGAGGCCGCCGGCAGCGGCGAGACCTCCGAGAGGCACCTGCGCTTCATCCTCGGCACCGAGGCCGGGATGGTGACCGCGATCGTCCACGCCCTGCGACCGACCCTCGCCAAACACCCCGAGATCACCGTCGAGATCATCTTCCCGGTCGCCAGCGAGGCGATCGCGATCACCGGCGACGCCGAGCTCCCGCTCGTCCCGGGCGTCGCCGCCGGCGAGGGCTGCTCGACCGCGGGCGGCTGCGCCACCTGCCCCTTCATGAAGATGAACACCCTCGACGCGCTGATGGACGTCCTCGGCCGCGTCCGCGGCGGCGACCCGACGCTCGCCGCCTACGAGCCGAAGAAGTACGCCGAGCGCCTCGGCGGCGAGACGGTCGCCGCCGTCGGCTCCCAGCCGATCCTCCACATGCGCGCCTTCCAGGCCAGCGGCCGCCTCCCCGACGCGCTGATCGCCGATATCCGCGGCCGCGCCGCCAGTTGACCCCGCGCCCCCGCGCGTGCTCCCATCCGCCCCTCCTATGCCTGAGTCCGAGCCCACCGCCAGCCCCAAGAAGGTCTACTTCGTCTCTCTTGGCTGCCCGAAGAACCAGGTCGACACCGAGGTGATGCTCGGACTCGTGCGCGCGCGCGGCCACCAGCTCGTCGACTCCGCCGAGGACGCGGACACCCTCGTCGTCAACACCTGCGGCTTCATCGACGAGGCCAAGGAGGAGTCGATCGACACGATCCTCGAGCTCGCGCAGGCCAAGAAGTCCGGGCCGAAGAAGCGCCTCGTCGTCGCCGGCTGCCTGAGCCAGCGCTACCCCGACGAGCTCGCCAAGGAGCTCCCGGAGATCGACCACATCCTCGGCTCCGCCGACATGCTCGGCCTAGAGAAGGTCCTCGACGGCAGCGCCGGGCGCCTCGCCGTCACGCCGCTCAGCCGGCGCTCCTACCTCTACGACCACAACACCCAGCGCACGGTCACCGGCCGGCCGCACGCCGCCTACGTCAAGATCGCCGAGGGCTGCGACCGCCCCTGCGCCTTCTGCATCATCCCCAAGCTGCGCGGGCCGCAGCGCAGCCGGTCGATCGACTCGCTCGTCGCCGAGGCCGAGCACCTCGTCACCCTCGGCACCCGCGAGATCTGCCTCGTCGCCCAGGACCTGACGACCTACGGCACCGACCTGCCGGGCAAGCCCAACCTCGAGGCGCTCCTCGACGCCCTCGGCGCGGTCGACGGCCTCCGCTGGATCCGCCTCCACTACGCCTTCCCGACCACCGTCACCGACGGCCTCATCGACCAGCTCGCCCACCACCCCAAGGTCGCCGCCTACCTCGACGTCCCGCTCCAGCACGTCGACACCGAGGTCCTCAAGAAGATGCGGCGCGGCTACACCGAGAAGGTCGTGCGCGCGATGGTCGAGCGCCTGCGGGCCAAGGACACCTACATCTACCTGCGGACGACGCTCCTCGTCGGCCACCCGGGCGAGACCGACGAGTCCTTCCAGCGCCTCTACGACTTCGTGGAAGAGGGGGAGATCGACCACCTCGGCGTCTTCCCGTGGTCGCGCGAGGAGGGCACCCCGGCGGCGCTCCTCCCCCACCGCGTCGACCCGAAGATCGCCGACGAGCGCCGCCTCGCGCTCCTCGAGCTCCAGGACGAGATCCGCGCGCGCAAGCACGCGGCGATGATCGGCAGGACGCTGCCGGTGATCGTCGACGGGCTCAGCGAGGAGAGCGAGCTCCTCCTCGAGGGCCGCCACGAGGGCCAGGCCCCCGGGATCGACGGCAAGGTGATCCTCACCGACGGCGCCGCCAAGCCCGGCGAGATCGTCCAGGCCCGGATCACCCAGGCGAGCACCCACGACCTCGTGGCGACGCTCGACCTTAGCCTCGACGCGGCCGGCTAGGTCGCGGCTTCGGGCTGTCCTCTCCGACAGGTTCTCGTCGAGGCGAGCCCCGCGTCAGCTCGACGACCAAGCGCACCGCGGCGGTCGCGTCAGACGGTGGGCGGTCCATGCTTCGAGTCCTGCAGCGTCGTGAGCGCGCGGCGCGACGGGCACGCCGAGTTCCGCTCCGCTCGAGGGGGTGGCGAGGCCGCGTGAGCGCCAGCTCGACGCCCTCCGAGGAGGCGGCGCGAGCACTCGCCGCCCCCTTCGTATTCGCTGCCGCCGTCGCGCGGCGCTGACGATCACCCCCCGGCGCCCGCCGACGCCGCGAGGGCGTCGCAGTACGACGACGACGCGCCCGCCGGCTCGCCGTCGTCGCCGTGGAGCGCCGCCTGGTAGCGCGCCGCCCGGAGGCAGAGGCTCACCGAGCGATCGGCGAGGTCATTGCCGCTGCGGACCAGGATGCTCGGCGCCGCGTCCTCACGCTGCATGGGGCGGATCCTCGCGCGGAAGGCCTCAGGCGTGTCGGCCGCGAGCGCGTGGAGGAGCCGACGGCTGGCCTCGGCGCGGTAGTGGAGGCGCTCGCGGGTCGGGTTGAAGGCGTAGCGCGCGACGTGGTTCTCGAGCGGACCGTAGGCGAGCTCCTCCGGATCGAGCTCGCCGCGCTCGAGGGACCTCGCCGCCCACGCGTCGAAGCAGACGACGTCGCGGGCGAGGATCTCCGGGACCTCGGCCTGCGACGGCGCCATCTGCCGGAGCTCTGGCGGACGGTGCCAGCCCTCGCCGTCGATCTTGTTCAGGGTCTCATGCGCCAGCGCGGTGCCGATGAGGCCGCCGAGAACACCCCCCCGCGCGCGGAGCTGCTGACCGAGGCGGAGCACCGCGCGGACGCTCGGATCGCGCGGCCCCTCGGCGGTGGCGAGCGCGGCCCGGCTGAGATCGAGGAGCTTGAAGCGCGGGAGGTCGTGCTCGACGCACGCCCCCGTCCCGACGCCGCCGCCGCGCCGCTCCCAGGCGACGAGGAGGTCGACGGCCCGCAGCGCAGCGGCGTCGGGCGCCTCCTCCTCCTCCTCGAGACCCGGACCGGCGTCCGCGCCGCGAAGGCTCGGCTCCCACGACGACTCCTCGAGCGCCGCGACGGCGTCGCGGAGGAGCCCGACCTCACCGCCTGCGATCCGCGGCGCGGCGATCGCCTCGAGCCGCGACCAGCGAGCGTCGATCGTCGACCGCGGCTCGTCCGGCCCGGTGATCCAAGGCGCGAGGGTCAGGGTCCCGGCGGCGATGAGGAGCGCGACGCCGAGCCCGTAGACCTGGCGGAGGCGCCGGAGCGCCCGCGGTGCGCCGCCGCGCCGGCTTCGAGTCGTGGGAGTTGTGGGGTGCTTGCGATCGGACTTCATCATCACCTCGACGGACCCCGCCCCGTAGTGCAGGGACCGTACCAACCGGCGAGTCGAGCCGACGCCGCGAGAACAGCCCCCTTCGCTGAGAGGCGGCGCCGCGGCTGCGACAGATGGTCAATCGCTCTGACGCCGCGCGCCATCGTGGCAGCCTCCGCGGTCGAAGCGCCCGCGCTGTGTACACTCGGACGATGCCCCGCGCGCCCACGCTCGCCCTCCTCGGCCTGTCGATCGCGGCGCTCGCTGGCTGCCGCACCCACAGCGACGCGGACGCGACAGCGGACGCAGCGAGGCCTGCGGCCCCGGCGACGCCCGCTTCGACGCCGGCGCCGCGACCCGAGGCGCCGAACGAAGCGGCGGCTCCGCGATCATCGGCGAAGATCGTCGACGTCGCCGCCGGCTTCCATCTCTTCTGCGTCGTCGTCGACGACGGCACGGTGCAGTGCGGCGACCCCTCGCTCCGCGAGGAGGGCTGGGTCCCCGCCCGCGGCGACCTCCACAGCGAGGGCCCGAAGCGCCGAAGCGACGCCTTCGGCGCGGGCCCCGAGGCGCCCACTCAGCTCGCGCTCGCCGAGGACTTCATCTGCGCCCTCCGAGCCGACGCATCGGTCCGCTGCTGGAAGTACGGCATGCCGAGCTTCCCCATGGACCTCCTCGCCGGCGAGACAGCGCTCCAGCTCGACGCCGGCCGAGGCCACGTCTGCGCCGCCTTGAGGTCGGGTAGGGTCGCGTGCTGGGGTCTCAACAACGACGGTCAGATCGGCGACGGCAGCCGTGAGCTGCGCCCCGACGCGGTCCTGGTGGCCGGCATCGACGACGCCGTCGAGGTCGCCGCCGGCGCGCACCACAGCTGCGCGCGCCACCGCAGCGGCGACGTCTCGTGCTGGGGCAGCAACGATCACGGCCAGCTCGCCCGCGACGGCCGACGCCAGCTCGAGCCGGTGAAGATCGCCGGGATCGCCGGGGCCACGGCGATCGCCGCCGGTCAGTCCGCGAACCAGACCTGCGCCGTCGTCGAGGGCGGTCAAGTCGCCTGCTGGGGCTCCTGGGGCTGCCGCGAGTGCGTCGAAGAGACGACGCGAATACGACCGGCGCCGACGATCCTCAGCGGGGTGCGCGGCGCCGCCGAGGTCGCGGTCAACACCTTCCAGGTGTGCGCGCGCGTCGACGCCGAGCTCCGGTGCTGGAGCCCCGAGTTCGTCGCGGACCCGATCTACGGCGAGCCCACGTCGCCGCTCGGGGGCGACGTCACCGTCCGCCGGATCGCCGCCGGCAACGCCCGGATCTACGCCCAGAGCGCGGACGACCAGCTCCTCGTCATCAACCGCGCGACCGGCGGGAGCGAGCCGATCGGCGCCTTCACGATCGACGCTGCGCTTTCACCGACCGAGTAGGAGGCCCCCGAGCGCGCGGCGCGAGCCCTCGCGCGGACGAGCGCGGGCCCGCTCGCCCCGCCGCGAAGAGCCTGCAGACCCCCTCCCGACGGGCGGAGCCCGCTCGGCGTGCGCGGACTGCCTTCTCTGATTTTTTCTCGCCAGCGACGAATCCCGGAGGCCTCGAGAGGAACCACCCGGATGACGGCGCACGCGATGCGAGCACCGCACGTCGTCGCCGATCCCAGGGAGAACTTCCATGAGCTTGCGAGGAGCGCAGCACGGGCGCGTTGGTTCTCGCGTGGACGTCGCATCGGGATCAAGGAGCGCCCGCTCACGACAACGACTCAGCCAGCGCAAGACCTCGGGATTGCGCCCCAAGGAGATCATCATGACCGTTCAACAGACGACCACCGCCCACAGCCTCGTCGCCCTCGCCCTCGGCCTCGCCCTCGCGGTCGGCCTCGCGGCGTGCGACGTCCCGGACGACCCGCTCGCCGAGCACGTCGCCGCCGTCGACGACCTCGCGGAGCTCGCGTCCTGGCGCTGCGAGGCGACCTGCGAGGTGGGGGATCAGCTCGAGCGCGCGACCTACGTCGCCGCCGATCGCACGGCCGACGACGCCGCCGCCGCCGACATCGCCTGCGCGGACACCTTCGCGGATAGCCGCGTCGTCGGCGAGGCCCGCTGCGTCGTCGCCCCCGCCGAGGACGAGGACGACGAGCCCCGCGGGCCCGCGCAGCTCGCCGTGCCGACAGACGCGGCGGGGCCCAGCGTCAACCCGAACGAGGAGCCCAGCACCTACGACGGCACGCTCTGGAAGTGCGGGTGGCACTGCACCAACGGACCGACGAGCGCCATGATCTGCGTGTCGACCGAGCCGCCCGTGGAGAAGTGCGGGCCCGCGAGGATCGGCTGCGCCGTGATCGACGGCCTCGACACCGGCGTGCCTTGCTACGTCCCGTAGGCGCTCCCGCTCCCGCCCCGCCGCCGAGGCGCCACCGTACGTGAGCCTCGGCGGAGCGCGGCCAGATCACGCGAGGGCGATCAGGTAGACGAGCCAGGACTCCTGGTTCTCGTCGAGCTCCGTGACCTCGACGTACTCGCCGGTGCCCTCGAGCATCTCGTCGTCGTCGTCGTCGTCGTCCTCATCGTCCTCCTCGACCTCTTCCCAGAAGATCCGCACGTCCTGGAAGCCGGCCTCGAGGAGGAGCTCGCGCAGCTCGGGGATCGTCCACAGGCGCCACTCGTAGGTGAACGCGTTCTCGAGGCGCGAGCCGTCCTCGAAGTCGAAGTGGATGTGGCAGGTCGTCGAGTGGTCGAGGGGATTGAACATCGCCTGCTCCCACACGTACGTGAAGTCGTCGAGCTCGCGCTCCTCCTCGAGGATGTCGATCGCCTCGGTGCCGCCGTAGAGCTCGGCGATGAAGATCCCGTCGTCCTTGAGGCCGCGGCGCGCCGCCTCGAAGTAGCCGCGGAGCTCGTCGCGCGTCTTGAAGACGCAGTACGAGAAATTCATCGCGCAGGTGATGTCGACCGGCGCCGCGTCGGCCGCGCGGACGTCGGCCTCGATCAGCTCGACGCGCGCGCGGACGCTCGGGTCGGCCTCCGCGAGGTTGTGCTCGCGGCCCCAGCCGAGGGTCGCGCCGTCGAGGTCGACGCCGACCGCCGTGCGCTCCGGGTCGCTCTCGACCCACGTCTTGGCGAGGAGCGCGGTCCCGCAGAAGTCCTCGCGCATGCGCAGCGCCGGGCGGTTGCGCAGCTGCTCGAAGCGCTCGGTGAAGAACTCGACGTCGGCCTCCGGCGACTGCACGGCCCGCTGGTAGAGGGCGTGGCGGTCGGCCTGCTGGGCCATCGTCTTGGGCATGTGCATCCGGTTCTGCTTCTTCTTGTGTCGCATGCGCGCGCTCCTAGGCCTCGGCGGCCATGTAGGTCCACCAGATCTCTTGGTTCTCGATGAAGGCCGGCTCATAGAACACGCCGGTGCCCTCGCCCTTCGTGTCGGTCTTCTCCCAGTAGAAGTGGACCTTGCCGAAGCCAGCCTCGAGGAGGAGCTCGCGCAGCTCGGGCGCGGTCCACAGGCGCCAGTCGTAGGTGAAGGCGCGGCGCAGCTGCGAGCCGTCGGGGAAGACGAAGTGGATGTAGCAGAGGAAGTCGTGGGTGCGGACGTTGAAGCGCGCCTGCTCCCAGCGGTAGATGAAGTCGCCGCAGTCCTGGTCCGTGACCCCCTCGATCATCGACTCCATGCCGCCGAGGAGATCGATGAAGAAGAGCCCGTCCTTGTCGAGGCCGGCGCGGGCCGCCTCGAAGTACTCGCGCAGCTCGGCGCGCGTCTTGAAGCACTGGTAGGAGAAGTTGAGGCCGCAGGCGAGGTCGACCTTCGGGCCGCGGACCTCACGGACGTCGGCGCGGACGAGCGAGATGCGATCGGCGAGCCCGTCGCCCGCCGGCGCGATCCGTCGGCGCCAACCCCAGTCCATCGTGTCCTGGCACAGGTCGACGCCGATCGCCGTGCGCTCGGGCATGCTCTCGGCCCAGGCGTGGCAGAGCGCCGCCGTGCCGCAGAAGTCCTCGCGCATGCGCAGCGCGTCGTGACCCCGGAGGCGGCGGTAGATCCGGGAGAAGAGGTTGACGTCGCGCTGCGGATCCTGGACGGCCTGCTCGTAGAGGGCGTGGCGATCGGCCTGCGAGGCCATCGTCGGCCGGGGCTTCGACTTCGAGCGTGGCATGCGGGCGCGAAAGGTACCAGCGCGGGCGCCCGCCGGCCACACGATCCCGCGCCTCGACAGCATCACCTCCGAGCGCCGCGTGTGCGCCGGCTCGTCGCGTTCGCAGCGTTCGCAGCGTTCACGGCCCGCGAGGCAGCGGCTGATGTCG
>JAGQIT010000021.1 GCA_020431135.1 Myxococcales bacterium
CGCCGGCCGGGTAGACCTGGCCGTTCATACAGGCGGGAACCGGCGGCTCCCACTTGACGATCCCGAGCTCGGCGGCGACGTCATCGCCGCAGGCCCAGCCCGGGCGGGCGGCCATGACGAGGCCCTGCGAGAGGACGCCGCGCAGGCGGATCGCCTTGACGCGGTTGGCGTCGGCGCCCGCGAGCCTGCCCTTGAGGCCCATGGCCTCGAGGAGCGGCTCGGGCACGAGCGCCTGCTCGGGGATGTAGGCGACGAGGTCGCCGCTGCGGAATTGGCCCTTGCGGACGATCGAGCGGTAGTCGCCGACGCGGGCGATCTCTAGCGCGTCGGCGTTCTCGTGGGGCTCGATCACCGCGCGGAGAACACGAACAGTGAAGGTCGACATCGGGGCACCTGTTCTTTCTTGGGTGGTTACATCTCGTCCGTTGCGCCGAGCAGGGCGGTCGTGGGTCGTGGGTCGTCGGCCGCCGCGGCTGCTCGAACCCGCGGCGCCCTGGACCGCCGTCGGCGCGTTGCCGAGCGGCGGCGAGCTCTGGTTCGGCCGCCTGTCGGGCTGGTGGGCGCTCGCGGGCGCCGGGGAGACCTGGCGCTAGAGGGGCCGCGGGGCGCGCTCGACAGGCGGCGACGCTGGGGACCAGGCGTCACCGCGCGATCCAGAGCGGGTCGCTGGTGTCGTCTGCCTCAGGGCGTATGTCGTGAGCGCGCGGCGCATGGCTGCCTCGAAGGGCCAGCCATCCTAGGGGAGGGCCCGGCGGCCGTCAATCGCCGGCCGCGGATTTCGTCGGCGCGCCCGGTCGCGCGCGCGCTCGACCTTCGGCAATGTCCGATCGCACAGGTCGCTCGTGGGGGCTGGGTCGAGTGCGTCCGTCGCCGCGCAGCGAGTGCGCGTCGACGTGTCGGGCCGCGGGCGCCGCGAGGCGAGCGAACGCGAGGACGGGGCGAATTCGCGGTCTCGCCGGGTCGACAGGTCTCGCCAGCGACGCGGAGTCGTCGGGCATCAGTCGTCGGACCTCGGCGCGCCGCGTTGCAAGGTGCTCGTTCCGCAATCGGCACAGGCTCTCGCTCGCGCTCGCCGACGGAGACCACGCGTCGATTCGCGGGACAGCTTTGGGGTGCTGAAGCTCGCCGCGGTCGTCGGCGCCGGCGAGCCCGCGACGCGGGCTAGAGAACGTGCTCGACGTCGCAATAGTCGGGCACGCAGACGTCCCAGCCGAGCTCGTCGGCGATCCGTCGGCGCAGGTTGTCGGCCGCCTCCGGCTCGCCGTGGGTGACGTAGGTCCGCCGCGGCGCGTCCGGGCAGGTGCGCAGCCAGGCGAGGATCTCGTCGGCGTCGGCGTGGGCCGAGAGCATGTGGAGGGCGACGACCTCGGCGTTCACGGCGACGTGGCGGCCGTGGAGCTTGATCTGCTTGGCGCCGCCGAGCATCGCCGCCCCGCGGGTGCCCCCCGCCTGATAGCCGGCGAAGAGGATCGTGTTGCGCGGATCGGGGGCGAACTTCTTGAGGTGGTGGACGACGCGGCCGCCGGTCGCCATGCCGCTCGCCGACAGCAGGATCATCGGCCCCTCGCGCTTGTCGAGCGCCTTGGAGTCCTCGACGTCGCGGACGTAGCGGCTCGCCTTGCACATGTGCTTGCACTCCTCCTCGGTGAGGCGGTGGTTGTGGCGGTGGCGGTAGTACGTCGAGGTCGCGGCGATCGCCATCGGCGAGTCGAGGAAGACCGGGATGTCGGGGATCTTCTTGGCAGCCTTGAGGCGATCGATGAGGAGGAGGAGGAGCTGGGTGCGGCCGACCGCGAACGCCGGGATGATGACGGCCCCGTCGCGCGCCGCGGTCCGGTTGATGACCTCGGCGAGCGCCTGGTCGGGGGGCGTCGTGTCGTGCTTGCGGTCGCCGTAGGTCGACTCGACGATCAGGACATCGCTCGCCACCCGCGGCGCCGGCGGGCGCATCAGCGGATCGTTGGGGCGGCCGAGGTCGCCGGAGAAGAGGACGGTGCCGCCTGTCGAGCGCAGGAGGATCGACGACGCGCCGAGGATGTGCCCGGCGGCGCGGAACTCGAGGGTGACGTCAGGGGCGACCTCGATCGGCTTGTCGAAGGGGACCTCGGCGAGGCGCTCGACGGCCGCGCGCGCGTCGGCCTCGGTGTAGAGCGGCAGCGCCGGCGTGTGGCGCGAGAAGCCCTTGCGGTTGGCGTACTCGGCGTCGAGCTCGTGGAGGCGGCCGCTGTCCGGGAGCAGGAGGGCGCACAGCTCCGAGGTGCCGCCGGTGCAGGTGACCTTGCCGGCGTAGCCGTCGCGGATCATGATCGGCAGGTAGCCGCTGTGGTCGATGTGCGCGTGCGTCAGGGCGATCGCGTCGAGGGACGACGGCTTGAAGGGGAGCGGCCGCCAGTTGCGCAGGCGGAGCTGCTTGTAGCCCTGGAAGAGGCCGCAGTCGATCATCACCTGGGCGTCGCGGTGGGAGAAGAGGTACTTCGAGCCGGTGACGGTGTTCGTCGCGCCGTAGAACGCGAGGGTCGCGGGTTTGGCCATCGCGCGCGAGGGTAGCCGGGCGACGTCGGCGGCGACCAGCGCGAAGCCAGAAAAACTTTGCGCGTGCTGACGTCCCGTCGCCCCGCGTCGGTGAACGAAGCTGCGGCGCGGGCGCGGGCGCGGGCGGAGCAGAGATTGCGCGAGCGCGGCGACCGAAGCGGTGTGAGGCTTTGCGCCGATTCGACGGCCCGAGCGGCCGCGACGGAGGTTCACGATGGGAAGCAAGGACGACGCGATGGGCACCCTCGATGTCAGCGGTGAGGGGCGAGTGCAGGTCAAGCCGGACACGGCGGTCATCCGCCTGGCGGTGATCACGGAGGCGAAGACGGCCGCGGCCGCGGCCGACGAGAACGCAGCGGCGGCGACCGAGGTGATCGACGCGGTCAAGGCGGTCGGGGTCGGCGACGACGGGCTCCAGACGCAGGGCCTCTGGGTCGGCCCGATCTACCGCTACAACGAGGAGCTCAAGGTCAACGAGATCGTCGGCTATCGCGCTGAGAACGCGATCGCGGTGACCGCAGCGATCGACCTCGCGGCCAAGGTCTACGACGCGGGGATCGCCGCCGGCGCCAACCAGAGCAGCGGGATCTCCTTCACGCTCGCGGACGAGGCGCCCTATCGCAAGAGCGCGCTCGAGGGCGCGGTCGCTGCCGCGAGGCGCGACGCGGAGGTCGTCTCGGAGGCGCTCGGGGTCAAGCTCCGCGGGCCGGTGAAGGTCGAGGTCGACAGCGGCGGCGCGACCCTCGTGAAGACCGCGGAGGCGAGCCTCGCCCGGACGGCGACGCCGATCGAGCCGGGCGAACTCACGGTCTCGGCGCGGGTCCGCGTCAGCTACGGCTATCGCTTCTGAGCGGGCGCGCGGATGATCGCGCGGGCACCCGCGCATGCGGGCGCTCGACGCATTGCGAGACAAGCCGGCGGCGATTCGTTAGGCTGGGGTCGTGGCCTCGCACTTCTCGAGCATCGGCCTCGTCATCGACTCGGTCGACGAGATGCTCGCGGTCGCCGAGCGGGCGGCGGGGGAGGCTGAGGTCCTCGAGGTCGAGGGCGGCCGCTACCTCGTGTGGTCGTCGGGCGAGGGCCCGGAGCTGTGGCTGCAGCTCGACGACGAGGACAACCTGATCGGCATGGCCCCGCACTACGCCGGCCGCAACCGCTGGCGCGTCGCCCTCGTCGACGAGGTCGAGCGCAACGATCAGACGGTCCTCGACGGCTCCTTCTACGCCTGGAACTGCCCCGAGGGCGACGACCCGGAGGAGGGCCTCTACCCCTTCGTCTTCGACTGCCCGGATCGCTCGGTCTTCGGCGAGATCGACGTGCCGCTCTTCGCCAGCGTCCAGCTCGCCGCCTTCGCCCACGGCATCGAGCTGTGGGACGACGTCGACGCCTACGACGAGGCGACCTCCGACGAGGGCGATCCGGAGCGCCCGCGCCTCGCGTCGATGTCGTTCATCCCCGCGGGGCTCATCCGCTCCGAGGGGGAGGAGGACCCGTCGCCGCCCGAGGCCTTCGCGGTGATCAGCGGGGTCGTCCGCGCCTCCAAGGAGGTCAGCAACCCGCTCTCCGGCAAGCCCTTCCAGTGGGCGGAGATCGAGACCTACGGCGGCACCCTCGACGTCGTCATCGATCGCGAGCTCCTCGGCGAGCGCGCGGTCGAGCCGGGCAACGTCATCGTCGGGACGTTCTGGCTCTCGGGGCAGATCGGCGCCGAGAGCGACGCCGACGGCCCGCGGCTGATGTCCTAGGAGCCTCCGCGGAGCGCTCGGGTCGTGGCCCCGCCGCGCCTCGACCACCAGGTGCAGCTGGCTGCGCGGGCTCTCGAGCACGGGCGCCAGGCGGCGCGTGGCCTCGCGGACAGGGCCGCGCGGACTAGCGCCCGAGCAGCTCGGCGAGGACGGCGACCCCGCGACGGACCTGCTCCGGCGGCGCCGAGGTGAAGCACAGGCGGACGTGGGTCGGGTAGGGGCCAAAGCTCGTCCCCGGGGCGATCAGCAGCCCGCGGTCGGCGCAGTCCTCGAGGAGCCCCTGGAGGCCGCGCGCGTCGAGGTGGTCGGCGACGTCGAGGAAGAGGAAGGTCGAGCCCTCGGGCGGCGCGACCCCGAGGCGCGCGGCCGCCTCGTCGCCGAGCTCCTGGTAGCGCCGGCGGGCGTCGGCGATCCACGCGTCGCCGACCTCGCCGAGAACGCGGACGGCGGCGAGCTGGGCCGCCGTCGGCGTGCTGTAGAAGGTGTGGGCGGCGATCTTGCGCGCGCTGTCGATCGCCTCCTGCGGGCCGATGAGGTAGCCGCAGCGGTTCCCCGCCATCCCGTAGGCCTTGGAGAAGGAGTGGGCCGCGAAGGTCCGCTCCGGCGCCAGCGGCCGGGTATAGGTGTGCTCGCCGCGGTAGACGTAGTCCTCGTAGACCTCGTCGGCGAAGATCCACAGGTCGCGCGCGCGCCCCCAGGCGACGAGCGCCTCGACCCACGCGGCCGGGAGCAGGCGCCCCGTCGGGTTGTTCGGCGTGTTGAGGTAGAGGGCGACGGTCCTGTCGCTGAGGCGGGCCTCGCAGGCGGCGACGGCCGCGTCGGCGTCGCTGACCTCACCGGCGAAGACGGGCACCGGCACCGGCACGCCGTGGGCCTGGCGGACGATCCCGGCGATCAGCGGCCAGTAGGGGGCGAGGATCAGGACCTCGTCCCCTGGGCTGACGATCGCGGCGGCGGCCGCCGCCAGGGCACCGGTCGCGCCGGCGCTGACGAGGAGGTTGGCGGGCTCTGTGGCGACGCCCGTGCGCGCCTCGACGCGGGCGGCGATCGCCTCGAGGAGCGAGGGGAGGCCGGCGACCGGGGCGTAGCGGTGCATCCCCGGGTTGTCGGCGACCTTGATGTCCTCCATGCGGCAGCCCGCCGCCGGCTCCATCCAGGTGTCGCCGA
>JAGQIT010000303.1 GCA_020431135.1 Myxococcales bacterium
CGGCGATGGGCACCCGCGAGGTCGTCCTGATCGGCGGCGAGGCCTACCTGCGCGACGACTTCATCCTCGTCTGCCGGGCGATCCGCGAGGCCGGGATGGCCTGCGCGATCACGACGGGCGGCTACAACCTCAGCGAGGCCCGCGCGGCGGCGATGGCCGAGGCCGGGGTCCAGAGCGTGTCGGTGTCGATCGACGGCCTCGAGGCGTCGCACGACTACGTCCGCAACCGCCCGCAGAGCTGGCGGCGGGCCTTCGCGGCGCTCGCCCGGGTGCGCGCCGCCGGCATGCGGGTGACCTGCAACACGCAGATCAACCAGCGCAGCCGCAGCGAGCTCGCGGCCCTCGCCGACCTCCTCGGCGAGGCGGGGATCGCCGCCTGGCAGCTCCAGATCACGGTCGCTCACGGCAACGCCGCGGACAACCCGGACCTCCTGATCCAGCCCTACATGATGCCGGAGCTCTTCGCCGAGCTCGAGCGGGCGCTCGACCGCTGCGACGCCCTCGGCATCGAGATCTTCCCGGCGAACAACCTCGGCTACTTCGGCCCGCTCGAGCACCGCCTGCGCGCGCGCGTCGGCGGCTACTTCCGCGGCTGCACGGCCGGCACCGGCACCGTCGGCATCGAGAGCGACGGCGCGATCAAGAGCTGCCCGACGCTCGGCGGCCCGACCAACACCGGCGGCAACTGGCGCGACCACGGCTTCGAGGCGATCTGGTCGCGGGCGCCGGAGGTCCGCTACAACGGCGGGCGGACGCTCGACGACCTCTGGGGCTACTGCCGCGAGTGCTACTACGCCGAGACCTGCATGGCCGGCTGCACCGCGGCGAGCGAGCCGCTCCTCGGCCGCCCTGGAAACAACCCCTTCTGCTTCCACCGGGCGACCGAGCTGGCCAAGCAGGGGCTGCGCGAGCGCATCGAGCAGGTCGCGCCGTCGAGCGGTCAGGGCTTCGACAACGGGCTCTTCCGGGTGATCCGCGAGGCGATCGATCCGCGGCGCCGGGCGAGCGAGGGCGCCGTGTCGGTCGACGAGCCCCGGGTCTCACGGCTGGTCGAGCCGACAGGTCCCGGACGACCGGTCGACGTCGCCGCCTTCACGGAGGCGCAGGCGCGGGCGCGGACAGAGGCGGGCGCGTGAGCCGGCGCGGCCCCGGTACGCTCGGCGGATGACCCTCTGCGGCGCTCCTCCGGTGTTCGCGGCCGCGGAGAGGGGCGAGGGCTCGCCTACCGCTTCCCGCGGCGATCCGCGGCCGCCGGGAGCCCCTCCCAGCGGGCGAGCGCCGCCGCGTCGACGGGATCCTCGCCGCGGAGGAAGCGGTCGAGGTCGTCGAGGCTGTCGTCGCCCCAGAAGAGCTCGCCGTCGGCGATCATCGTCGGCACG
Organism: Myxococcales bacterium; assembly: GCA_020431135.1. Lineage (GTDB taxonomy): Bacteria > Myxococcota_A > Polyangia > Nannocystales > Nannocystaceae > JADJRG01. Next base: position 1,380 of record JAGQIT010000303.1, read on the forward strand.
CCGAAGACGCCGGCCGCGAGCGCGTCCTCGGTCGCCCTTCGCAACCTGTCCTTCGCCGCAGGTGCTCCGGCGGCCGCGACCAGGGCCGCGCCGTCGACCCCGGCGCGATCGAGGAGCCCGGCGACCGTGTCCGGGTCGGTGATCCCCGGTCCGTCGCCCCAGGTCGCGTCGAAGAGCGCGTCGATCACCCGGGCGCGCGCGCCCGCGTCGAGGCTCGGGTCGCCGGCGATCCGCAGGCCGAGGAGCGGCTTGAAGGGGTGGGCCGGCGGCGGCGTGATCGTCAGCCCGCGCTCGTGCCCGCGGCGGAGCACCTGCTTGAAGATGTAGGCGCGCTTGGGGGCGATCTCCGCCGGCCCGAGGTGGCCGTAGTGGTTGAGGAGCGCCGCGAAGAGCACGGGGATCGGTCGGACCTCGCGGCCGCGGGCCTCGGCGAGCACCGGCAGCCGCTTCCACGCCAGGTAGGCGAAGGGCGAGATGAAGTCGAAGTAGAGGTCGATCGGCGCGCCGCGGGTCTCCATCGCGTCGACCATAGCAGCGTCCGCGGGGCCCGGGGGCCAGGGGCTAGGTCGTCGCTTGCTGCGGGCGCTCGCCCGTAGTCCGCTGGCGGCGAGCGGCCGACGGCCTCGCTGCTCTTGCCGCACTCCTGGGACCGTCGGGGCCTGCCGCGTGAGCAGCGGCGGTCACAGACGACGAGCGCAGCGCAGAGATCCGCGCGTCGCCTGTCGCGGACTGGTAGATTGCCAGCGATGTCGCCCCTTCGCCGCGCCGCCGCAGCCCTCGCCCTCGTCGCCCTGGCGGGGCTCGAGCTGACCTGCGGGGGCGGCCTCATCAAGGCTGAGGTCGTCGACTCCTGCGTCGACGACCCTGACCTCTGCCCGCCGTGCGAGTCCGACGCGGACTGCGGCTTTCAGGGCAACTCCTGCACCGACGTCGTCGCCTGCGCCCACCACGACGCGGGCCTCGTGTTTACGGAGATCGGCTGCTCTGAAGCGAGTGAGCGCCGCTGGCCCGAGGACGAGGCCTGCGCCTGCGTCGATCAGGTGTGCCAGAGCGGCCTCGGCGACGACTGGTAGGCGCTCGAGCGGCGCTCACGAGCACGCGCAGCCGGGGCCGTAGTGGCACACCCGAGCGCGCGGGATACATGTGTTTCGGCACGGCTTCGAGGTCGGGCCGCAGAACGCACAGCAGTCGCTGCGGTCCCCATAGGACTTGCTCGCAGGTCTACCCGTCGGCGTGTCCGTTGTCGCGGGCGCGGTGACGGGCGCTTCTGCTGCGGTGGTCGCGGACGCGGGCGGGGGATCCAGGGGCCTGACGTTCTTCGCGGGCTCGTGCGGGGCTCCCGGCCACACGCTGGCGACGGCCCCCGCGGTCGCCACCGAGAGGAGCAGCGCGCCCGCGGCCCAGCGTCGGCGGGCGACCCGGCGACCCTCTTCTTGGGTGGCTGCGCGCTCCTCGGGGGCCGCCCATTGAGCCGCGACGACGTCGATGTCGGCGCGCTTGTACGGGCGCTCGCGCGGGAGCGCGTCGAGGAGCTGGGGGACGCGTCCCCGCTGGTTCAAGCGGCAGACGACGTCGCACGCGATCGTCTCGAGCGATCCCTGCCACGCGATAGACGCGTGGACCTTGTCCCCAAACTCGAGAACGATCAGACGCGAGAGCTCCTGGACCGTGAAGAGCTGCGGGAGGAGGGCGACCAACGCCGCCTCGCGTCGGGCCTGACCGCCGAAGGTCGGCCGGCTCATCCGCGGCCTCCGTCGCTCGGTGTTCGCGGCGGGTCGAGCCTCCTGTGGTGACCGCATTGAGGGGGAGAATCCGTGGCGGCGCGTCGCAAGGTCGACTCCGTAGGAGGAGTGTAATGACATGGCGCGCGAATGCGCAAGGACGGCCGCGTGCGTACGAAGCCGCTGTCACAGCCTAGGAGCCCGTGGCAAGCGGGTCGCACCGCCTCGCGTGCCCTCGTCGACCCAAATCACGCCGCCGAGACCTACAGTACGACCCGGTACCGCTGCGTCTTGTCGAATCAAATTGGGCCGACGATCGCCGCGCGAGGCGACACGGGACGGTCTGGTCAGCGGCTTGGGTTCGCGAGCTCGCGGGTCTCTTCGACCTCCATCGCCGCACGCACGGCGCCGGTGTAGGCCGGATCGTCGCGCCAATCGCGGGCGAAGCCGGTCGCGTTGTCGATCGCCGCGGCCGCGGCTTCGCGCAGCTCGGGGAAGGTCCGCAGGGTCAGGGCGTCGCTGGTGTCGAGGCGGACGAAGCCGTGGCGCAGCAGCTCGAAGTTCAGGTTCACCTTCTCGCCGGGGATCACGACCATGGAGCGGAGCCGGTCGTCCTCGCCGCGGAGGTCGACGCGGGCGATCTCAGCGCCAGCGATCCCCTTGAGATAGGTGAGGAGCTGGGCCCGCTCCTCGGCGGCGTCGGGCTGGAGAACCCCCGCGAGGAGCACAGGCGCCTGCTCGCCTGCGGAGGTCGCGAGCACGACGGCACCGGACGCGTCGAGGGCCTCGTCGGCGAGGCGGAGCGCGGCGACGTGCTCGACGGCGGCGAGCCCCGGCGTGAGGGCGACGCGGCCGACCGGCTCCGAGCTCCCCTCGAGGTCGTCGAGGAGCAGCTCCGCGCCGCCCGCGAGCTGCTTGCCGAGCTCCTTTTGGACCGTGCGGTGGATCTTGTCGACGAGCTCCTGCGGGAGGCTGAGCTGGTTCACGAGCTCGCCCGCCAGGTGGCTGACGACGGGGCTGAGGAGCATCCCCGTCGCCATGATCAGCAGGCGCCCCCCCGCCGAGTCGACGCGGATGTTCTTGCGCATCTCGGCGAGGGACATGTCGGAGACGAGGTTGTAGTGGAGACCGAAGAGGTTCTCCGCGTCGCGCAGGTGGCGTTCGACGACCTCGGAGGGGCTCTCGATCTCGAGAGTCGGTCGTCCCGCGACGATCGGCGAGCGCGGGTGGAAGTAGAGCAGAGTGACGTCGTGATCGTCGTAGCTCCGGCTCTCGACGGTGTCGACGTCGACCGACTCGCTCCCCCGGCTGCGCACACGGAAGCGGTGGCTCACGCACTCCGGCGCCTTCTTGCTCTGCTTGTGTGCGCACGCGCGTCGGTTGGCGTAGACGTCGATGAACTGCGGCCCGATCTCGGCGCTGCCGAAGCCGTCGGCGATCAGCTTGGGATCGGGGTACTCGATGTCGGCGTAGAAGCGCTGGGTGAGGGCGACGACGCGGCCGCGCTCCTCGCCGAGGAGAACCATCGCGCCGTCGCGGTAGAGCCAGTCGTCGACGAAGAAGTCGCGCTCGATCGCCGCGAGGCGGGTCTCGACGAGCGCAGCCGCGGCGCGCTCGACCGAGGGGCCGACGGGGACGAGCCGCTTCGCCATCGCCGAGTAGCGCGCGGGGGAGAAGCGGCGGCTCTCCTGGAAGTCGGGCGGCGGGGGCTCGGTCGCCTCGGCGTCCTGCGTCGCCTTGGTCGCCGCGCCGACCGTTGGTTCGCTCGAGGAGTTCGAGCAGCCCTGCGAGGCGAGGGCGAGTCCGAGGAGCGCGAGCGCGAGCGTGCGTATCACTCGAGTCGAGTACGTCGTCGCGCCGCTCGCTGTCTAGTCGCGACCTGCGACGCCGCGAGGCGCTGTCTTGAGGACAGGTCAAACGTCTATGCGCGAGGACGCCTGACGAAGGTCGTCACGCCGCCGGGCTGGGCCGCGACGCGAAGGGCGAAGAGCGAACTGTTCAGCCGCGGCCGAAACGCGGCGGTCGTCGGCGCCAGCGCGGCGCGTGGCGGTCGCTCAGCGCGTCGAGCCCCCGCAAGACCCCGAGGTAGGCGGCGGCCACGGGCGTCCGCAGGGGCTCGGGCGGCACCGGCGGGATCGGCGAGGCGCGGACGAAGGGCAGCTCCTCGTGGATCCCCGGGCGGCGCAGGAGGAGGTCGCGGACGAGGCCGCCGGCGTGGTTTGCGAGGGCGACCCCGTGGCCGCAGTAGCCGAGCGCGTGGACGACGTTGGCGTGGCGACGGTGGCGGCCGACGCTCGGCAGGTCGCTGAGGGTCACGCCGACGACCCCCTCCCAGCGGTGCTCGATCTCGAGGTCGGCGAGCGCCGGCCACATCCAGGTGATCGCGTTCTTGAGGAGCGCGTAGTCGCGGGGGCGGTCGCCGACGTGGAGGCGATCGCCGGCGAAGTAGCGGACGTCGCCGGTGGCCGCGAGGATCCGGTTGTCCGCGGTCAGGCGCAGGGCGTAGAGGATGTGGTGGAGGGTGTAGAAGCCGACCCGCCGCGGCCAGCCGCCGATCGCCGCCCGCTGCTCCGGGCGCAGCGGGGCGCTGACCACGGAGTAGACGTGGATCGGCGCGTAATGCCAGCGATAGCCCCGCGGCCGCCGGGTGTAGGCGTTGGTCGCGATCACGCACATGTCGGCGGCGATCGTCCCCCACGGGCCGCGGGCGCGGACGGTCGGCCCGAGCTCGAGGTCGTCGACGAGGCTCTCCTCGAAGACCTCGATCCCCTCGGCCTCGGCCCGCGCGGCGAGGCCCTGGGCGAGCTTGAAGGGCTGGAGGATCCCGCCGTCGCGCAGGTAGAAGGCGGCGCGCAGCCAGTCGACGCCGAGCTCCTCGCGCGTCCGCGTCGCGTCCCAGCGCTCGTGGTCGATCCCGAAGGCCTCGGCGGCGGCGCAGAGGCGGTCGACCTGGCGCAGGTGCGCCGGCGAGAAGCCGGGGTTCGCGAGGCCGCTGGGCTCGAGGTCGCAGTCGATGGCGTCGCCCTCGATCGTCGCGATCAGCTCGCGGACGGCGTCGCGGCCGACGTCCGCGAGGACCTTGCCGACGCGCTCGCCGAAGCGGCGGCGGAGGCTGGCGAGGTCGTGGCCGATGAGCGGCGTGAGGAAGCCGGAGTTGCGGCCGCTCGCGCCGTAGCCGACGAAGCGGCGCTCGACGACGGCGATCCGCAGGCCGGGCGCGGCGGCCTTGAGGGCGCGGGCGGCGGAGAGGCCCGTGTAGCCGCCGCCGACGATCAGGACGTCGACCCGCTTCGGCGCCGCCGCGTCCAGCCGCGGGCGCGGTCGTCGGCGCGCGCTCGTCTGCCAATAGACCGCGTGGATGCCCTCCTCGCCTGGGCTGCGCGGGCTCTTCGCGGCGTTCCTCGCGGGGCTGTTCACGGATATAGGCTTGCAGGTTTTGGCTCCATGCGCAAAGCTGCCGGCGATGGTCCGCAGCAAGCTCGCTATGTCCTTGCTCGTCGGCCTGGCCCTCGTCGGCGATCCGAACGCCGCGACCGCAGGGGCGACGCCCGCGGTCGCTGCGATCGCCGGGGCCGCTGCGGCTGACGCCGCGCCGACGGTCAACATCGAATTCGAACGCTACACCCTGGACAACGGCCTCGAGGTGATCCTCCACCAGGATCGCTCGGCGCCGCAGGTCGCGATCAACGTCTGGTACCACGTCGGCAGCGGCAACGAGGTCCCGGGGCGCAGCGGCTTCGCCCACCTCTTCGAGCACATGATGTTCCAGGGGGCCAAGCACATCGGCGAGGATGTCCACTTCGACATCCTCCGCGAGATCGGCGGGACCTCGGTCAACGGCACGACCAACTCCGATCGCACCAACTACTTCGAGATCGTCCCGAGCCACCACATCGAGACCGGGCTGTGGCTCGAGAGCGATCGCATGGGCTACCTCCTCGATCTCCTCAACGAGAAGAGCCTCGAGAACCAGCAGGAGGTCGTCCGCAACGAGCGACGCCAGCGCTACGACAACGTCCCCTACGGGCTCGATCGCTTCGCCGTCGCCGCGGCCCTCTACCCCGAGGGGCACCCCTACCGCTACCTGACGATCGGTCGGCACGAGGACCTCGAGGCCGCCAAGCTCGCCGACGTCCGCGCCTTCTTCGAGCAGTGGTACGTGCCGAGCAACGCGACGCTGACGCTCGCCGGCGACTTCGAGATCGCCCAGGCCAAGCAGCTCGTCGACAAGTGGTTCGGCTCGTTCCCCAAGCTCGCCAAGCCGGAGAGCAAGGAGGTCCTGCCGCCGCCGCTGACCGCCAACGTCCGCGAGGAGATCCAGGACCCCTTCGCCCGCCTCGTCCGCGTCCACTACGTCTGGCACGGGCCCAAGCGCTTCGCCGACGGCGACCTCGAGCTCGACGCGCTCAGCGACGTGCTCGGCGCCAACGGCTGGGGGCGCCTCTACAAGAAGCTCGTCGTCGAGGAGGAGCTCGCCCAGCGGGTGATGGTCTACAACTGGAGTAAGGGCTTCTCCGGCGAGCTCCACGTCGTCGCCGACGTCAAGCCGGGCAAGAGCCAGGAGCAGGTCGAGGGGATCATCGCCGGCGAGGTGAGCCGCGCGCTCAGCGAGCCGATCAGCGCCGCTGAGCTCCAGCGCGTCAAGAACCAGGTCGAGGCGAGCTTCGTCTGGTCGCTCGAGGAGCTGATGTCCCGGGTCGAGCGCCTCCAGGCCTTCAACCA
>JAGQIT010000304.1:0-1200 GCA_020431135.1 Myxococcales bacterium
CGCAGGCGGCGAGGACGAGGGCGAGGGCGGTGATAAGGCCGCGGCCGGCCGAGTCAGTCGAGGAGTGTTGATAACTACACATGTGATAATCGCGTGCTCACGCACGGCGCCCAATGGTGAGGGTGCTCCGGCCTCTCGGTGGATTGGCCGTGACCTGAGATATGTCCAAAGGATGTTGTCCAAGCGACGGATGCGCTCGCCGGCCTATCGCCGGTGTTGCGCGTGTCGTTCGAGCGCGGCCCATCTACCCAACGAATGACCGCCTCATCTGTATAGTGCCCACAAAGAGGGAAACGGTCCGCCGTTTTCTCAAAAAAAGTCGTCGCGTTGGTGCCGGCGCGGATGCGCGCGCGCGCGGGCGTCAGGGCGCCGGCAGAAGAATTTTTCATCCATGTAGGAGCGCCTCGGCCACCCCGTAGACGTGCGATCCAACGACATTCACACGGGTGGACCCGCAGGGAGGCGCCGCATGACGACGAAATGCGTAGAGTTAATTAGACAGTGTCTCTTTCCCTGGGCAGTGACACCGGGAGGCGGCGCGCGGACGTCCTCGTCCTCGCCGGTGGCGCGTGACGCCGCTGCGGCCCGTCAATGGCCGCACAGCATATCTGCGGACGCGGAGGTCCCCGTAGCGAGGCGGTGGGGCCTCCGAGCGTGCGTGGCGTGGAGCCTCGCCCTCGCCGCCTGCGCGGGTGACGACGGCGCTGGGGTCGAGACGGAGACCGCGTCGACCGGCGGGGGGAGCTCGAGCGAAGTGACGACAGGCGCGAGCGTCGGAGGGACGAGCACTGACGGGGAGACGACGGGCGGGGAGACGACGGGCGGGGAGACGACGGGCGGCGAGACGAGCGGCGGCGTCGAGCTCGACTGCGCCGACCTGCCGCTGTGCGACGGCTTCGACGAGGCGGCGCCGGGCGGTCCGCCGGATCCCGCGCGCTGGGAGGTGGTGTCGCCGAATTGCAGCGGCGCGGGGGCCCTCGAGGTCGACGGCGAGGTCGCCTACGCCGGCGCCGCGTCGCTGCGGATCGACGGCGCCGGCGGCTACTGTGATCATATCTTCATCGCCAACAGCGCCGCGGTCGAGGCGATCACCGCGGGCGGCTCCGCGGTGTATGGCCGCCTCTTCGTCCGCTTCGCCGATCCCCTCGGTCAGGGGCACGTCACCTTCCTCACCCTCCGCGACGACGCCGACGGCGGCCG
>JAGQIT010000304.1:1303-2962 GCA_020431135.1 Myxococcales bacterium
GCGGCCGGCGCCTGGACCTGCGTCGAGTTCATGATCGACGAGGACGCCGGCGAGATCGCGACGTGGGTCGACGGCGCGGAGGTCAGCGGCCTGCGGGTCGACGCCGAGCCGACGCCCGACGTCGATCAGCAGTGGCACCAAAAGGCGATGTGGCGGCCGACCCTCGGCGACCTGAAAATCGGCTGGGAGAGCTACGCCGGCCAGGCGATGACGCTCTGGATCGATGAGGTCGCGCTCGCGGGGGCGCGGATCGGCTGCGGTTAGCGGGATCGCAGGGAGCGCCGCCGGAGCGGGCCTCCAGCGGCGACCTTCGGGTGTTCGGGCTGGCTTAGGCCACACAAGGTTGATCTCCGGCGCGGCGGAGAATCATCAGCGGCCCCGCGGATTGTTCACAGCGCGGCGGTGCCGTGTGCGACGCAGTGAGCGCGTCGCGGCGTCGCGGCGCGATCCGTCGCCGCCCCTCGAGCCGTCGTCGCGGCTCGAGGAGCGGGCGTCGCCCCATCCTCTATAGAAGATCCGCGCCGGCGACCGCCGCGGGGGCGCGGCAGGCCTCGCGCAGGCGCTCGATGATCGCTTCACGCGGCGCGCTGCGCTGGCCATTGCGGTCGCGGATCGTCACCCTCCCCTCGGCGAGCTCGCGCGCGCCGAGGATGAGCTGGAGGGGGATCCCCCCGTCGTGACAGCGACGGATCCGCCGGCTGAGGGTGCCGTCGTCGTCGACGCGGACGCGCAGGCCCGCGTTCTCGAGGTCCGCGGCGAGGGCCCTGGCCGCGTCGCCGTGGGCCTCGGTGGAGAGCGGCAGGATCGCGATCTGCGTCGGCGCCAGCCAGGCGGGGAGCTGGCCGCGGTGGTGCTCGAGGAGGATCCCGAGGAAGCGCTCGACGCTGCCGAAGAGCGCGCGGTGGAGCATCACTGGGAGCTGGCGCGCGCCGTCGCGGTCGACGTAGCGGACGTCGAAGGCGCGGGGCATGTGGAAGTCGAATTGGATCGTCCCGCACTGCCACGGCCGCCCGGCGCGATCGATCAGCGTAAACTCGATCTTCGGCCCGTAGAAGGCGCCGTCGCCCGGGTGGATCGCGTAGGGCTGGCCGAGGGCGTCGAGCGCTCGGGCGAGCGCCGCCTCGCTGCGATCCCAGAGCGCGTCGTCGCCGATCCGCTCGACGGGCCGCGTCGCCAAGGCGACCTCGACCTCGGCGAAGCCGAAGGCGCGGTAGAAGCGGGGCAGGGCGCCGCAGAAGCGCTCGAGCTCCGCCTCGGCCTGGGCCGGGTCGGCGCAGAGGATGTGGCCGTCGTCCTGCGTGAACTGGCGCAGGCGCAGGAGGCCGTGGAGGGTGCCGCTCGGCTCGTCGCGGTGGACGACGCCGAACTCGGCGAGGCGCAGCGGCAGGTCGCGGTACGACGGCGCCCGGCGATCAAAGACGTAGAGATGCCCGGGGCAGCTCACCGGCTTGAGGGCCGCGGGCGGCCCGTCGCCGGCGACCTTGATCATCCCGCCGGCGAAGTGCGACCAGTGGCCGCTCGCCTCCCAGACCGGCGCCCGCAGGAGCTGCGGCGTCGCGACCTCGCGGTAGCCCTGGGCCCGGAGCACCGCCCGCGCGGCGCCCTTGAGGCGGCGGTGGAGGTCGAAGCCGTCGGGGTGCCAGAAGACCATCCCCGGCG
>JAGQIT010000305.1:0-1640 GCA_020431135.1 Myxococcales bacterium
TTCTGCTCGATCACCGAGCACGAGGGGCGGATCATCCAGTCGCGCTCGGCCGAGAGCGTCCTCCGCGAGGTCCGGGCGCTGCGGCGGATGGACGACTTCCGCGGGATCATCTCGGACGTCGGCGGCCCGACCGCGAACATGTACCAGATGCGCTGCCGCTCGCCGCAGATCGAGGGGGCGTGCCGCCGCCTCTCCTGCGTCCACCCCGGGATCTGCGAGAACCTCGTCACCGATCACGAGCCGCTCCTCGACCTCCTAGAGCAGGTCCGCGGCGAGAGCGGGGTCCGCAAGGTGTTCATCGCCTCGGGTGTCCGCTATGACCTGGCCGAGCGGTCACCCAAGTTCATCCGCGAGCTCGCGCGCCATCACACCGGCGGTCAGCTCTCGGTCGCGCCGGAGCACAGCGACAGCGGCGTCCTCGACAAGATGAAGAAGCCCGCGATCGCCAGCTACGAGCGCTTCGCCGGCGAATTCCTCTGCGCCAGCGCCGACGCGGGCAAGGAGCAGCACCTCGTGCCCTACTTCATCTCCGGCCACCCGGGCTGCCGCACGGAGGACATGATCGGCCTCGCGCTCTGGCTCAAGGCGCGGGCGATGCGGCCGCGCCAGGTCCAGGACTTCATCCCGACGCCGATGTCGATGGCGACGTCGATGTACCACACGGGGCTCGATCCCTTCTCCGGCGAACCTGTGTACACAGCCAAGGATCTCCGCGAGAAGAAGCAGCAGAAGGCGCTCCTGCTCTATTGGGATCCGAAGCAGCACGGCCTCGCCCGGAGCGCGCTGCGCCGGGCCGGGCGCCACGATCTGATCGGCATGGCGCCCGGCTGTCTGATCCCGCCCGAGGGCGCCGGTCCGCGGGCGCGCCCGGCCAATGCGCCGGGGCGCGGCGGCGCGGCCGGTCCGTCGCCGTCGAAGGCGAGCAAGCGCCGGCGACGCGGCGCGCGAGGTGCCCAAAAAAGCAGAAGGGATCCTGTGTAGGCCGCCCTGCGACGCAGCGGTACAGGCGACGAGGGTCACTTTTGAGGTCTGTTTTGCGCGATCAACTCGCTGTATAAACGGCAGCAGGTTTTCTCGACGATGCACCATAACTTGCGCCTCTTTCGTCGACTGGGCCCGCTGACGGGTCTCCTCGCCCTCGCGCTCGTCGGCGGCGGCTGTGAGCTCTTCGACACCTCGCAGCCCGTCGACGTCAACGTCTTCGCCGCCCACCACCCGCGCCGCGGCATGGACGGGACCTACCCCGACTACGGCTTCAACGACTCGAAGCGGACGTGGGTGAACGACGCCGGCTGGGAGATCAACGTCTTCGAGGGCTACATCGTGCTCACCGGCGCCGAGATGATCGGCTGCGACGGCGCGAGCTACCCGGTCGAGCTGCCCAAGGGGCCCTTCCCCGAGTACATCAATTTCCTCGACCTCGACGTCAAGAACATCGGCGCGCTGCAGGTCCCCGAGGGCGACTACTGCGAGTTCCGCGTGACCTACGGGCCCTACGATCCGAGCGTCGCGGCGGCGGCCCCCGAGGGCGCCCACCCGCTGCCGACCCAGCGCGACCTCAGCGGGACGACGATCTCCCTCGCGGGGACCGCGGTGAAGGACGGCACGCCGGTCGACTTCCACCTGACGACGGGCGCGAG
>JAGQIT010000305.1:1723-3551 GCA_020431135.1 Myxococcales bacterium
AAGACCTACGACCGCTTCTTCGACGGGATCGACTTCACCGACTACGCGGCGCAGGCTCAGGCGATCAACGACGGCCTGATGCAGGTCCTGGTCGACGAGACCCGGGCCTACCGCGGGACGAGCATCTACTAGGCGGGAGCCCCACGACGAACGAGGCCGCCGACCCTGCGGGTCGGCGGCCTTCTTCATGGCGCTGCGCCGTCGCGCCGGGATCAGCCGAGCGCGGCGGCCTTCTCGTCGCGCTTACGGGCGTTGTGATCGAGGAGGCGCTTGCGCAGTCGCATGCTCTCCGGCGTCACCTCGAGGAGCTCGTCGTCGTCGAGGTAGGCGAGGTTCTGCTCGAGGGAGAAGACCGTCGCCGGCGTCAGGAAGAGCTTGTCGTCGTGCCCGGTCGAGCGGACGTTGGTCAGCTTCTTGGCGACGCAGGGGTTGACCACGAGGTCGTTCTCGCGGCAGTGCTCGCCGATGATCTGGCCGGCGTACACCGGCGTCTGCGGGCCGACGAAGAGGGTCCCGCGATCCTGGAGGCGGTGGAGCGAGTAGGTGTTGGTCTCGCCCGAGTCCATGACCACCAAGACCCCGCGCGATCGCGCCTTACGGGCGCCCTGGTACGGCCCGTAGTGCGAGAAGGTCGAGGCCATCACGCCGGTGCCGCGGGTGTCGGTGAGCATCTCGGAGCGGTAGCCGATGAGCGAGCGCGTCGGGATGACGAACTCCATCGCCGTCCGCCCCTCGCTCGCGTCCTTCATCGCCACCATCTCGCCGCCGCGCTGGCCGAGCTTCTCGATGATCGCCCCGGCGTAGGCGGCGTCGCAGTTGATCGTGAGGCGCTCGAAGGGCTCCTCGGTGCCCTTCGGGCCCTCGCGGAGGATGACCCGCGGGCGCGAGACGCAGAGCTCGTAGCCCTCGCGGCGCATCGTCTCGATGAGGACGCTGAGGTGGAGCTCGCCCCGGCCGGCGACCTCGAACTCATCCGAGGTGTCGGTCGCCGACACCTGGAGGGCGACGTTCGAGCGCAGCTCTCGCTGGAGGCGCTCGGCGATCTTGCGCGAGGTCACCCACTTGCCCTCGCGCCCGGCGAAGGGGCCGTCGTTGATCCGGATCCGGATCGCCATCGTCGGCGGGTCGACGGAGAGCGGCGGGAAGATCGTCCGCGTGCTCGGGTCCTCGGTGGTCATCGTGTCGCCGACGGCGAGCGACTCCATGCCGGAGATCGCGACGATGTCGCCGGCCTCGACGGTCTCGCGCTCGAAGCGGCGAAGCCCCTGGAAGCCGAGGAGCTTGCGCGCGCGGAAGACCTCGACGACCTTTGGCTCGGCCTCGGGATCGCGGCTGTCGACCTGCGGCCGGACGAGGGCGATCCGATCGCCGACGTTGATCGTGCCGCTCTGGACCCGACCGATCGCGACGTAGCCGAGGAAGTTGTCGTAGTCGAGGGTCGACACCCACATCGAGAAGCCGCCCTCGGGGGCGCTGCGCGGCTTCGGGGCGTGCTCGCGGATGAAGTCGAGGACCGCGGTCATCGGCTCCTCCGGATCGTCCGGGTCGGCCTTGGCGTAGCGCTCGCGCGCGCTGGTGAAGATCACCGGGAAGTCGAGCTGCTCCTCGCTGGCGTCGAGCGAGGCCAGGAGATCGAAGGTCGCGTCGACGGCCGAGTGCGGATCGCAGCCCTCGCGGTCGATCTTGTTGACGACGAGGAGGATCCGCAGGCCGGCGGCGACCGCCTTCTCGGTGACGAAGCGCGTCTGCGGCATCGGCCCCTCGAAGGCGTCGACGACGAGGAGCGCCGCGTCGACCATGTTGAGGACGCGCTCGACCTCGCCGCCGA
>JAGQIT010000306.1 GCA_020431135.1 Myxococcales bacterium
CAGCCGCGGTCGCGGCCTCGGGGAGCTCGCCGGTCGGCGGGTCGTCGCTCGGCGAGGTCGCGACGACCAGGCCGACGACCGCCGCCGCGAGCCCGCCGACGAGGGCGACGGCGACGAGCGGCGAGGTGCGGCGCTTCGCGGCCTCCGGGGCCGCGGCCGGGCTGACCTGTCCCTTGAGGATGGCGAGCGCGCCGTCGAGGCGGGCGACGAACTCCTCGGCGGTCGGCGGTCGGCGGTCGACGTCGATCGCCAGGCTGTCGTCGACCAGCGAGACGAGCTCCGCCGGCAGGCCGGCGACGAATTGATCGAGCGAGGGCGCGGTCGTCGTCTGCTTGAAGGCGAGGACCTTGAGCGGGTTGTCGTCGACGAAGGGCGGGCGCCCGGCGATGAGCGTGAAGAGCACCGAGCCGAGGGCGTAGATGTCGAAGTGGGGCCCGGCCGGCTCGCCGAGCGCCTGCTCCGGCGACATGTGCTCCGGCGTGCCGATCACCATCCCCGGGGTCGTCGCGGCGGCGCTGCGCTGGCGCTGCTGCGGCGCTTGGTTGGAGGCCACCCCGAAGTCGAGGACCTTCACCGCGGTCCCGGTGGTGCGCTCGGTGACGATGATGTTGTCGGGCTTGAGGTCGCGGTGGACGATCCCCGCCTCATGGGCCACGCCGATCGCCTCGGCGACGGGGCGGACGAGTGCGCAGGCCTCGAGCGCCGGCAGGGCGCCGTAGCGGTCGAGGGTCTGGCCGAGGTCCTCGCCGTCGAGGAACTCCATGACCAGGAAGAGGCGCCCGTCCGCGAGCTCGCCGGCGTCGAGGACATCGACGATCCCCGGGTGGCCGATGGCGCTCGCCGTCCGGGCCTCGGCGGCGAAGCGTCCGGCGACCTCGGGGACCGCGCTCCACTCGGCGTGGAGCACCTTGATCGCGACCTTGCGCCCGACCTTGAGGTGCTCGCCGAGGTAGACGGCGCCCATCCCCCCGGTGCCGAGCATGCGCAGGATCTCGTAGCGCTCGGCGACCACGGTTCCTGCGTTCAGGACGGTGTTGGCGTCGAGGTCCTCGTCCCCCTCCGCGTCGCCGTCGTCGAAGCCGACGGCGATCGAGCTCCCCGCGTACATGGTCACGTCGTGCGGGGTCGCGGGCTCCCGCGCCGCGCCGCGTCGCGACAGCTCGCTCTCATAGGTCGGCGTGTTCACAGGGGGAGAACTCGACGCTAGCACGGCGCACGGCCGCCGCGCGGGCGATGAGGGCGCGTGTCCGCGCCGCTATCTCCAGGTGAGGGTGTCCTCTTCGTCCGGGTTCTCGCGTGTTTTATGGCGAACGTCGTCATGGTCGCGGGCCGGCGCTGACATCCGCCGACGCGGGTCCGGTGATGTGGTTCGCCTGAGCTCGTCGCGGCCTCGACGCTCGAGGCGATCGCGCAAGCTCCGCGTGGGAGCTGTACTAGGCGGCGGTCGGGGCCGCTGGCGGTCGCCCTCGACCCCGCGCGACGGCGACGAGGGCGAGGAGGAGCCCGAGCGCGGCGACCGGCCACAGCGACGCGGGATCGACCGCGGCGGCCTCCTCCGCGGCGCCGCGATCGATGAGCCAGCCGACGACCGGCGCGGCCGCGGCGACGACGAGCGCCTTCCCCTGGGCCTCGATCGACAGCACCGTCGCCTGGAGCTCGGGCGGCGTGTGGTCGTCGTAGCGGGCGAGCTGGAGCGGGCGAAAGAGGTTCTGCAGGGCGCCGGTCTGGAGGACGAAGGCGACGATCGCCAGCCACGCCCAGCCGCCGACGAGGGCGAAGAGCAGCACCGCGAAGCCGGCGAGGTTGAGGCGCCACAGCGTCGCGATCGCGGCCGCGCCGAAGCGCCGGCCGAAGGCGCCGGCGCGGCGCGACGCGGCCCCCTCGATCAGGCCGAGAACGAAGTAGACGAGGCTGAGGGCGATCACCGTCCGGCGGAAGTCGAGGTCGTCGCCCGCCCCCAGGATCCCGAGGACACCGACGGCACCGAACACGGGCAGGCCCAGCGCCGCGGCCTCGACGAGCGGCTGGAGGTACTCGCGGGCGAGCTTGTGGCTGCCCTCGAAGGCCATCGACTCGCCGAGGAGGCGGCGCAGCCCCGGGATCCGCACGGCCGCCGCGAGCCCGCGCGCGGTGACGCGGACGACCTCGAGGGGCCGGCGCGCCGCCGCAGAGACCTCGCCGTCGAGCCAGCGCGGGTAGGTCGCGAGGTTGATGAGGCCGAGGGTGTAGGGGATCGCCGTGAACCACAGGACGCCGCTGAAGTCGCCGGTCATCCAGGCGATCGCCGCGGCGACCAGCGCCGCGACGGCGCTGCCGCGCTTCGACCACGACCGCGTGCGCCCGTAGACCTCGGCCTTCTCGTCCTCACGACCCTGCTTCTTGAGCCAGGTGAAGATCATCGCCTTGTGGGTGCCGCTGCGGAACGCCTCGCCGACGGCGTAGAGGCCCATCGCCGCGAAGAGGAGGCCGAGCCCCGGGGCGCTGGCGAGGAGGAGGAAGGCCGCGATGTAGGCGACGAAGGCCGCGATCATCGCGCGGCGGCGGCCGTAGAGGTCGGCGATCGCCCCGCTCGGGATCTCGAGGAGGTTGACGCACAGCTCGCGGAAGCCGATCAGCAGGCCGACGTCGAGGTAGGAGTGCCCCTGCTCGACGAGCGCGAGCACGAGGAAGGGCTCGTGGTAGCGCTGGTTCTTGAGGAAGCCGTAGAGGCAGAAGCGCGCGAGCATCGACGGCGCCTCCGCGAGCTGCCGGCGCCGCTACGCGCCCTGCGTCGGGTCCTGGTCCTGGGTCTGGGCCGCGGCGTCGTCGGCGAGGATCGCCGCGGTCCACATGTGGACCCACTCCCTGAGGGTGATCCGGCCGTCGGCGTCGAAGTCGGCGCGGGCGAGCTCGCGCTCGAGCTCCGCGTCGGTCGGCAGGTAGCCGGCGGCCTCCATCGCCGTCCGCAGCTCGGTCCGGGTGATCGCGCCGTCGCCGTCGGTGTCGAGGCGGGCGAACTCGTCGTGGATCGACGCGAGCTGGTCTTCGCTGAGTCGCTTCTCCATGGCTTTTTTCTTCGCTTCGTCGTGGTCTGTGGTCGGTCGATCTTCGGGCGCTTCGTCGGCGTGTTCTAGCTGGCGGGCGCGTCGAGGTCGAGGTCGAGGTCGGCGGCGAGGCGGCGGACGATCGCCGCGGCCGCCTCGTGGAGGACGGTGCCGGGGCCGAAGACCGCGGCGACGCCCATCGCCTCGAGCTTGGCGTAGTCCTGCGGCGGGATGACGCCGCCGACGACGACGAGGATGTCCTCGCGGCCGAGCCGGCGCAGCTCCGCCTGCAGGGCTGGCACAAGGGTCAGGTGCCCGGCGGCCAGCGACGAGGCGCCGACGACGTGGACGTCGTTCTCGACCGCCTGCATCGCCGTCTCCTCCGGGGTCTGGAAGAGCGGGCCGATGTCGACGTCGAAGCCCATGTCGGCGAAGGCGGTGGCGATCACCTTGGCGCCGCGG
>JAGQIT010000307.1 GCA_020431135.1 Myxococcales bacterium
CCCCGGCCTCGCGGATCGGGTGGGGCTCGATGTGGCTGACGTCGTGGAAGATCGACGCCCGGCGCAGGCGGTCGTAGTACACCTGGCCCGAGGCCGGGTAGTAGACGTCGACGGTGTGCGGGACGCGGTCGAGGGAGATCCGCTGGACCATCGACGCGAAGCCGAGGCAGTGGTCGCCGTGGAAGTGGGTGATGCAGATCCGCGTGATCATCGACGCCGTGACGGCGGCGGTGATCATCTGGCGCTGCGTGCCTTCGCCGGGATCAAAGAGGATGCCCTCGGCGTCCCAGCGCAGGAGGTAGCCGTTGTGGTTGCGGTAGCGGGTGGGCACCTGGCTAGCGGTGCCGAGGACGACGAGCTCTCGGGCGGACATCGTTTGCGGGCGGCGGCGGCCGGAGCCGTGGAGGATAGCAGGGCGGGGGCGCCGCCGGCGGCCCGCGTGGTGTCGCGCCCCCACCGCTGAGATCGCCTGAATTTTGCCCACATTGGGGCACCGGGTGTTCTCTGGAGTCGCCCCAGGAGTCCGCCATGCTCGCATCCCTCGTCGCCACTGTGATCGCCACCGCCTCGCCGGGGTACACCCCGACGCTGGTCAGCGCAGGGCTCTCATGCGCGAGCGGAGAGGTGAGGCGCGCGCGCCCGACCCTGACGGTCGACACCAGCGCCCTGCGCGAGGAGGGGGCCGGGGCCGCGGTCGCCCACCAGCTCCGCAGCCGCGGCGACGCGCTGCTGCGCCGCGGCGCCGTCGTCCCCTTCGGTGACGCCTGGGAGCCGGTGGTGGTCGTCACGGTCGAGCCCCTGCGCGCGCCGGCGATCGGCTACCGCAGCGCGATCGCGGTCGAGCGCGGCGCCCCCGGCTACGCCAGCGACATCCACGAGCTGCGCTGCGACCTCTGCACGGAGGGCGAGCTGATCTCGCAGGTCCTCGGCGCCCTCGACGTCCTCCTGCCGCAGCTCTTCCGCCGCGGCGTCGACGAGGCGCTCTAGCTCGCGCTGCGAGCTGGCGGAGAGCCCCGACTAGTTCGCGCAGATCGGCTCGGGGTCGTCCGTGCAGGTCTCGGGGCAGGTGGCCTTGAAGAGGTCGCCGCCGATGCACAGCTGGAGGAGCTGGCTCATGTCCTTGACGGTGCACTGCTGGTCGACGTCGGTGCACGGCGCGTCGCCCTGGCCCTCGCCGCACAGGCAGCCCCAGGCGGTGCCGCTGCCGTTGCCGCTGCAGCCGACCGCGACGCCGAGGGTGTAGCCGTAGAAGAAGTCCTTGCAGATCAGGCCGCAGACCGCGTCGGCGTTCTCCGTCCACTCGCCGCCGAGGCACGAGAAGAGCTTGCCGACCCCGCCCGGCTCCGCGGTCTCGCAGGTGTCCGGCTCGTTCATCGCGCAGGGGGTCCCCTCGATCGTGTCGCCGCCGGTGGTCGTGCCGTCGGTGGTGGCGTCGGTCGTCGAGGTGCCGTCGGTGGTGGTCGTGCCGTCGGTGGTGGTGGTCGTGCCGTCGGTGGTGGCGTCGGTGGTCGAGGTGCCGTCGGTGGTGGCGTCGGTGGTCGAACCCGCGGTCGCGCTGTCGGTGGCGCCGGTGGTCGAGGTCGCGTCGGTCGCGGTGCCGTCGGTCGCGGTCCCCGAGCTGTCGGTGCCGTCGGTGCCGGCGGAGGTCGAGGTCTCCATCCACGGCGCGCAGCCGGCCGCGCTCAGCACGAGCGACTCGCCGAGGGGCGGGAGCGCGAGGCGCGTGAGGTTGACGACCTCCTGGCTGGCGTTCAGCGACCCGGCGCTCGGCTCGGCGAACCAGGCGACGGTGAAGGTCGCCGTCGCGGCGCCGGCCGGCGGCGCGTAGGCGATCGTCGCGAAGCCGTCGTCGAAGAGCCCCGGGTCGGCGATCTCAAAGGCCTGGTTCTTGGCCTCGCCGAGGGGGCCGCCGCCCTCGTCGTAGGGCTGGATCCGCACGCGGACCGAGCGGGGCAGGGCGTCGGCGTCGCAGGGCGCGAGGCGGAGCTCGATGAACTCGGGGTCCGCGCAGCTCGGCGCGACGATGGCCGCTGCGACCAGCGGCGCCGACAGACGGAGCAGCGCTCGGGGGGGTCGAAGCATCGCCGAGCGCCATCCTAGCAGCTTGCGGCCGCCGCCGACCACCGCGCAGCGCACGGCCCACGGCGGCGGCCCGGCGGTCCGCGCGGGGCACCCGCGTCGCCGCGCCCCTCGGGGCTCCCGCGAGGGCCGCGAGGGCGCACGAATCGCCGCCAGGAGGCCAATAAACGGCGCTTGCGTCGCGGCCGGCGGCGCATGACACTCCCGGCATGCGTCGATGGGAGCTGCGATGGAGGCGCTAGTCGCTGACCTCTGGCAGGCGGGGCAGGCCGCGGGCCTCGAGGGGGCGCGCCTGTGGGCCGCCCTCGTCACCGTGTCGATGCTCGGCGGCCTGGTGATCTACTTCGGCTTCGGCGGCCTGCTCTACCTCCGCTACTACATCCTGCGCCGCGACGACGCGGCGACGTGGAAGCTCCAGGCCAAGCGCTTCACGCCGAAGAAGCTCCACCGCTGGGCGACCTCGGTCGCCGCCGGCAACCTCGCGATCGGCGGCCTCCTCTCGGGGAGCTACGCCTACGCGATCAGCCAGGGCGGGCCGACGGCGCTCTACCTCGACGTCGGCGAGTACGGCTGGACCTACACGATCCTCAGCACGGTGATCGGCTTCGTCCTCCTCGAGGCGGCGGCCTACTACACCCACCGCGCGCTCCACGGCAAGTGGCTCTTCCGCCACGTCCACCGCTGGCACCACCGCGTCGTCGCGCCGACGCCCTTCACGACGACGACGATGCACCCGGCGGAGTTCCTGAGCTTCCAGCTCACCGCGTTCCTGCCGACCTTCTTCGTCCCGCTATGGGCCGGGTCGTTCATCGGCCTCCTGGTCTACGTCCTTATCTTCAACATCATGGACCACTCGGGGATCGAGATTCACCACTCGCTCCCGTGGCAGTCGTCGAGCCGCTACCACGACGATCACCACGTCCACTTCCACTGCAACTACGGCCAGAACCTGATGTTCTTCGATCGCTTCCACGGCACCCTGCGCCGCAAGGATCGGCGCTACGGCAAGGACGTCTTCGGCGGCCGCGGGGCGCCGGCCGCGGGCGAGACCGCGCCGGACGGCGGCGACCCCTTCGTCGACTACTCGTAGCGCCGCGCCCTCCGCGGGCCTGGTATCCTCGGGGCCATGTTCGGAGGGACAGCGGGGCTCGGGCTCGTCGCCCTCGCTATGATCGGGGGCGCGGCGCCGCTCGGCGATCGCCCGCCGCCGCCGCAGGCGATCTACGGCGGCGAGGCGGTGGCGCCGGGCGAGTGGCCCGCGGTCGTCGCCGTCGACGTCGCGGGGCTCCTGTGCACCGGCACCCTCGTCACCCCGGAGCTCGTGCTGACCGCGGCCCACTGCCTGCGCTCGGCGCCGCCGCTGTCGTCCGTGACCGTCCGCTTCGGCGAGCAGTGGCTCGTCCCGGCGCACAAGGTCACGGCGGCCGCCTACGGGGCGCACCCGGACTACTGCGACGCCAAGCTCGACTGCGGCGAGGACTGCTGGGACTACGCCTACGTGGTCCTCGACAGCGCGGTCGATCCGGCGATCTACCCGCCCTCGCGGATCGTCACGACGCAGGCCGAGTGGGACGCGCTGATGCACATCGGCGCGCAGGTCACCTTGGTCGGCTTCGGCCTCGACGAGAACGACATCCAGGGGATCAAGCGCAGCGTCGAGACGACGCTGACCTCCTTCACCGCCACGGGGGTCGAGTTCAGCGCCGGCGGCATGGGGATCGACTCGTGCCAGGGCGACTCGGGCGGGCCGGCCTTCGTCCGCGACGCCGACGGCGAGGCGCTCCTCGCCGGCGTGCTCTCGCGCGGCTACGCCTGCGGCGACGGCGGCTGCTACGGGATCCCGGCGGCGATCCTCTGCTGGGTGAGCGACGAGAGCGGCGTCGACATCCGCCCGGCGGGCTGCTCGAGCTGCGACTGCCTCGACTCCGCGCCGGATCGCGGCGGCTGCGACGGCTGCGCGATCGAGCGCCCGCGCTCGCTCGACGCGGGCGTTCTCCTGGCGCCGTTCATCGTGGCCTTCGCCCGCCGGCGTCGTCGCGGCGCCTGGCGATGAGGACGCTGCGGGGCCCCCGCAGCGGCGGCGGGGGCTCGCCTCGAGCCTTTGGTGGCACGCGCATGATGTCGCCGAGGTGTTAGGTGCACATTCGGACAGGCCTGTCGGACGGCGCTCGCTGCCGGGCGCGCTCGACCCTCGCAAGGTGTCCGCGGCAGAGGTCCCGTGGACTCGCAGCGATCGTCGGCCCAGATCGTTCGACGAAGCGCCGGGCGTGTCGGCCCGCGACCGCGGCGGCTCCTAGCGCCGCTTGCCGCGGCCCTTGCTGCG
>JAGQIT010000308.1 GCA_020431135.1 Myxococcales bacterium
TCGCCTACGCCGAGGGCTTCGAGGCGATGACCACCGCGACCGCGCTCTACCTCCTCGAGCTCCGCGGCGAGCGCGAGCTCCCGCAGGCGATCAGCGACCTGATGTACTGGCACGCGATCGAGGAGCTCGAGCACCGGACCGTCGCCTTCGACGTCTACGAGGCGGTCTGCGGCGGCTACCTCTACCGCCTCGCCGTCGGCGTCTTCGCCCAGCTCCATCTCCTCCGCTTCGCCGTCCGCGTCGCCCGCTTGATGCTCCGCGCCGATCCCGAGCGGGTCGCCCGCTACGGCGGCGCGAAGGGGCGTCGGCGTCGGATTCGACGTCAGCTCGCCCGCGTCGCCCGGCGGCTCGCGCCGAGGGTGCTGCGCACGTACATGCCCTGGTACTCGCCGCGGCGGATCGCCTTCACGGAGGAGATGGCCGCCGTCGCCGAGCACTACACGGCGATGGCCGCGAGCGCGCGCTAGCGTCGGGGTCGAGGGCGCCTCGGGAAGGCGCCGGTGCGGCGCGGATCCGCGACGGCGCGCGCGTCTCACGGTCGACCGCCAGAAAAAATCCGCGTCCTGGTGAACCGCGGCGCGCGGCCGACGACTGACGGCATGAGCACCTCGGGGCGGCGCCACGCCGCGCGCGCAGGGCTCCGTATCCGCCTTCATAGCGCCCTTCCTTCACCTAAGCGATCGCGAACCAAGCCATGACCAGCACCAGCACCCCCATCACCCGCCTCCTGAGCCCGCTCCGCCTCGTCCTCTGCGGCGCGCTCAGCCTCGGCCTCGTCGCCTGCGTCGGCGGCGAGAAGGAGACGGACAGCAGCGCCGACAGCGAGACCTCGGCGACCGACGCGACGACCGGCGACACCGACGGGACCTCCTCGAGCTCCGCGTCGTCGACCGGCACCGACTCGGGCACCGACGGCTCGACGGGCTCGGGCACCGACTCCGACTCCGCCGGCGGCACGTCGACCTCCGGCGGCCAGGACACGACGAGCGGCGGCGACACGACGACCACCGACTCGGGCACCACGGGCCAGGTCAACCCGGGCCTCCAGGTCGCCTGCGAGGAGGCCTGCGAGGTGCTCATGGGCTGCTACCCGGACGAGTGGCCGAGCCTCGACGCCTGCGCCCAGGAGTGCGTCGACGGCTCCGAGAGCCAGAGCGAGGCCTGCGATCTCGCGGTCCAGGACTTCCTCGCGTGCATGGCCGGTCTGACCTGCCCCGAGCTCGAGGAGGGCGCGTGCGGCGATGAGGAGGACGCGGCGATCGACGCCTGCGAGGGCGACGTCTGCTCGGTCGGCGTCGGCGGCGGCGTCGGCGAGTGCGGCATCATCGAGGAGTGCGCCGACGGCATCCGCCAGATGAACTGCTCGGGCGAGACCTGCGTCTGCCTCGTCGACGACGAGCCGGTCGGTGAGTGCGCGAACGACGTGTGCCTCGACGACGAGCCCGATCCCAGCGCCATCCACGACAAGGCGCTGAGCTGCTGCGGCTTCGAGATCTAGGGAGCAGGCGGCGAGCCTCGACGCGCGGCCCCGCCTGGGGGTCGCGCGTCGGCGCATGTCGCCGCTGTCGCCCAGCTTGCGGTACGCCCAGTACCCCGGCGCTTCGGCGGAACCGAGAGCGCCGACGCTCGCGGGACAGCCTCCTAGAGCTCGGCGAGGCGGTAGACCCCGTCCCAGTGCTCGGGGACGCCGCGCTCGGCGAGGGCGCGGCAGCGCTCGACGTAGAGCCTCCCGGCCTGGTCGTCGGGACAGGACTCGGCGTAGGCGGCGAAGGCCCGCTCGGCCGCCGCGAAGTCGCGGCGCTGGTAGAGGTCGAAGGCGGCGGAGAACGCCGGCGCGTGTCGGGCCTTGGCGGCCTCGGCGGCCGAGAGCTCGGGGACGATCAGCTCGTAGACCGTCACCGACCGCGACTTCCCCTTCACGAGCACGCGGTCGATGATCCGCGTCGCGTAGGCCTCGGGGTCGCGCAGCTTGGCCCGGCAGCCCTCCGCCATCAGCACCGGCGCGCCGTAGAGCCGGGTCATCGTCTCGATCCGCGCCGCGAGGTTGACGGCGTCGCTGATCACCGTGCCGTCCATGCGCCGCTGGCCGCCGACGGTGCCGAGCATCAGCAGGCCGGTGTTGAGGCCGATGCCGACCGAGAGGGCGGGGCGGCCGGCGGCGACGCGCTCGCCGTTGAGGTCGCGCAGCGCCGCGAGCATGGCGATCGCCGCGCCCACCGCGTCGTCGGCGCTGTCGGGGAAGAGCGCCATGATCGCGTCGCCGATGTACTTGTCGATGAAGCCGCGGTGGCCGGTGATCGGCGGCTCCATTCGCTGGAGGTAGGCGTTGATGAAGTCGAAGTTCTCGCGCGGGGTCATCTGCTCGGAGAGCGCCGTGAACGAGCGGATGTCGGCGAACATCACGGTCATCTCGCGCTGCACGTGATCGCCGAGGGCGACGTCGAGGATGCTCTCCTTCTCGAGGTGCTGGAGGAACTCGCTGGGGACGAAGCGGGCGTAGGCCTCCTGGGTCTCGGCGAGGCGGATGTGGGCGTGGATCCGCGCCAGGAGCTCGGCCTTCGAGAAGGGCTTGGTGATGTAGTCGTTGGCGCCGACCTCGAAGCCGGCGATCAGATCGTGGACGCGATCCTTGGCCGTCAGCATGATCACCGGCAGCTCGCTCGGGCTGTGCTCGGCGCGGATCTCCGCGCAGACCTCGTAGCCGGTGAGGCGCGGCATCATGACGTCGAGGAGGACGAGGTCGAAGGGGCCGCGCTCGCGGAGGATCCGCAGCGCCTCCTCGCCGTCGTGGGCGACCTCGACGCTGAGGTCGTGGAGCGCGAGCTGGTTGCGCAGGACCTGGAGGTTCACCGGCTCGTCGTCGACGGCGAGGATCCGGTGGACGCGGGCGTAGGGCCCGGAGATGGTGGTGGTCGTCGACTCGGGCTCGGGCTCGGGCTCGTCGCCGCGGACCCGCTGAGCGAGGGCGGCGCTCGACATCGCGGCCGGGCTCCGCGGATCGTCGAGGGCGGCCGCGAGGAGGGCGTAGTGGGTCTGCGAGTCCGCCGACGGCTGAGGCGCGTCGGCGGCCGCGTCGGCGCGCGGGAGGCTGAAGTAGAACGACGATCCGACGCCGACCTCGGACTCGACCCAGATCGCTCCGCCGTGGAGCTCGACGAGCTGGCGGACGATGTGGAGGCCGATGCCGGCGCCGCCGTACTCGCGGGCGGTCGAGCCGTCGGCCTGCTCGAAGTACTCGAAGATCGCCTCGTGCTTGTCGGCGGGGATGCCGATGCCGGTGTCGCGGACGACGATCGTCACGGCCTCGGCGGCGCCCGGCTGCGCCGGCGCGAGGGCGACCTCGATCCGCCCCGCGGCCGTGAACTTGATGGCGTTGCCGACGAGGTTGTAGAGGATCTGCTGGAGGCGGTTCTCGTCGGCGAGCACCGCCGGCGCGCCCTCGGGGACGGCGTTGACGAGCTCGACCGCGTCGCTGCGCAGGAGCGAGCGCGAGAGCAGGAGAACGATCTCGATCGCCGCGTGGAGGTCGACGGGCTTGAGCTGGAGGACGAGCGCCTTGCTCCGCGCCTTCGCCAGGTCGAGGATGTCGTTGACGAGCGTCGACAGCCGGCGGCCGCTCATCGCGATCATCGCCAGGTTTCGCCGGGTCGCCTCGGGGAGCTCGCCGGTCGCCCCCTCGATCAGCGACTCGGCGAGGCCGATGATCCCGTGCAGCGGCGTCCGCAGCTCGTGCGAGGTGTTGGCGAGGAAGTCGTCCTTGAGGCGGTCGAGCTCCTGCAGGCGCTTGTTCTGCGACGACATGATCGTCGCCAGCTCCTCGACGCGGACGAAGGCGGTCGCCGAGCGCTGCGACAGCAGGAAGGCCTGCGAGAAGACGAAGGCGAAGAGCCCGAGGGGCAGGTATTGGCCGGTGTGGAGGAGGCCGTGGTTCGACAGGATGTCGTTGATGATCGTCGCGAAGAAGACGAAGAAGCCGGCGCAGAAGACCATGCCGCCCTCGCGCCGCCGGCGGACCGCGAGGATCATCGTGTAGATGTTGTAGAGCGAGCAGACGAGGATGAAGAGCTCGAAGATCGGCAGCAGCGTCGAGAAGTGGATCGTCGAGCCGACGAGGGCGACGGCGGCGAAGCCGAGGCTGACGTAGCTGATCACGCGGACGACCCGGCGCGAGACCTCGCCGGGGAACACCTGGTAGAGGTAGGCGTTGAACGCCGGGACGCCGGCGTAGATCGTCAGGAAGTCGAGGCGCAGGAGGTAGCCCCAGGCCGCCTCGGGGATCGCCCAGTAGAGGTAGCTGTAGCCGGTCATCAGCGACCGCAGGGCGATGAAGGTGCAGAAGACGCCGAAGTAGAGCGTCGAGCGATCGCTGCGTCGGAGGAGGAAGAGGCCGAAGTGGTAGATCCCCATCAGCAGGAGGGCGCCGAAGAGGAACCAGCTCAGGCGCTCCTGGTTGTCCGCGTGGAGGTCGAGCGCGGGCTTGCTGCCGAGGAGGATGTCCGAGCGGACGCCGCCGCCGCCCCCGTGGGTGAAGTTGGCGATCCGCAGGGTGAAGCGGAGGTCGCTGGCGCCGTCGGGGATCGCCGCGACGTGGGTACGGTACGACGGCCGCGAGCTCGCGGCGTCGCGGCCGACGGCGCCGCTCTCGGCGATCCGCACGCCGTTGCAGTCGAGCTCGTAGGACGTGTAGACGCGGCCGAGCTTGATCGCGAGGTCCTTGGACGGCTCGGGGAGCGCGACCTCGAGGGTCATGGTAGCGACGCCGAGGCGCTCCATCCCGCCGTCCGCGAGGTCGGCGTTGCGCCAGCGCCCCGGGAGCTTGAGGAGGCCGTCGGCCGCGGGCGGAGCGGAGCCCTCGAGCTCCGCGTCGCCGAGGAGGCGGCCGGCGTAGATCCGCCACTCGCCGCTGAGCGGGATCGCCGGGCCGTCGGCCTGTGGCGCCCCGTAGCCGCGGAGGTCGAGGACGCCGTCGCGGACCGGGGGCGCGTCGCGGGCCTTCGGCATGCCGCAGGCGGCGACGAGGCCGAGCCCGACGGCGAGAACGACGGCGCCTAGCGACCGCGCGGGCGCGGCCGCTCGAGCGCGCGAGCGGTGGCTCTCATCCATGGACAGGCGGCGGCCCTGCGGGCGGGGCCGCGTCGATAGTAGCGGTGATCTGCGGCCGCTTCGCCGCTTCTGTGCGCGTGCGTCCGCGCGCCTGCTCTATGTAGAAAGGGCCAGGTTCCAAAGCGCACGCCGGCGAGCGCTCGACGGCCCCCGGCGCTCGCTCTGCGCAACGACGTTCGCTCCGCCCGCGACGCGACCCTGCGCGCCGCCGCGATCGTCGACCTGCCCGCGTCGACAGATCGGCGACGTGGGCGGGTTGTGCCGGCGCAGGTGGGAGAATCGGACCGCTCGCCGCCTGGGGTGAGAGTCCCGTGTGGCCTCGCGCCGCAGCGCCGGGCTTCCGCCGCAGCCGGCTACGGACGCGCGCTGCGGGTGAGCCCGCGGAAGATCCGGACGATGCCGTAGACGACCGGGCCCCAGGCGAGGATGACGCGGCCGCCGACGCCTCCGGCGGCGAAGGTGCCGGCGGTCAGGAAGACGCCGATCGCCAGGGCGATGCCGCCGAAGACGAGGTCGTTGCGCGTGGCGTCGGCGCGCTCACGCTCGGCCCCGACGTCGACCTCAGCGTCGGCCGGCGCCGGGCTCTCGAGGGTCGCCGCCCACGGCAGCAGGGCGAGGGCGACGAACTCCGCGCAGCGCAGCAGCGGCCACAGCGTCCCGAGCGAGCCGACGCCGTCGCCGAGGGTGAGGAGCGCCCAGGCGACCGCGCGCAGCCCGACGAGCGCCGCGGCGACGAGGACGCGGCCGGCCGGCGCCCCGCGGACGCTGTGGAAGCGGATCGCCGCGATCGAGCCGAGGACCTCAGCGATGAAGGCGGAGACGCCGAGGGCGAAGAGCGGCGCGTCGTCGACGGCGGCGCGGACGAGCGCGTCGATGCCGACGTCGAAGACGAGGGAGAGCGCCCAGAGGGCGAGCGCCCCCTGGATCAACGCCCGCGGCGCGAGCTCGCGGAGGCGGTAGACGCCGACGAGGATCGCCAGCCAGCCGAGCAGATGGAGGGCGATGCCGCCGTCGCTGAGGAGGCGGAGGAGGTCGCCCTCGGTCGTCGCCGACAGGTCGCCCTCGAGCGCCCGCAGGAGGACGAGGCGGAGGGCGAAGTGGAGAACGGCGCTGAGGGCCGCGAGGGCGAAGCCCACGGGGATGAGGCGGCGGAGCGCCGGGTGGCTGGGTGCGTTGGGCTGCATCGCCGCGATCTCCTGAGGCTGGCCTCGGGGATAGGTCACCGAGGCGCCGCGACCCCGGTGTACACCAGGACGCGGGTCGCCGTCGTCACTTGGGCGCGTCGAGGTCGCGGCGGTAGGGCGCGAGGGTCTCGCGGAATTTCTCGCTCCACGGCGTCGGTCGCCCGCTCTCGGGATCGACGCGGACGATCACGCGTTCGCCGATCGCGTGGTCGACGTCCTGATCGAGGGGGAGGACGCGGAAGCCGAAGGCCGCCGAGGTCCGACCCATGCGCTCGACCCAGATGCGGACGCGCACCTGGCCGGTGCCCTCGACCGGGTTGAGGTACTCGATGTGGTTGGCGCGGACGAGGTGGTGCTGGTCGTTGTCGGCGTTAAAGTCGAGGCGGCCGGCCCAGCCGAGGTGCCGCCAGAAGGCGCCGATCGTGTGCTCAAAGAGGAGGAGGTAGCGCGCGTTGTGGAGGATCTGGAACGCGTCGAGGTCGTCGAAGTAGACGCCGTGGACCAGCTCGAAGAACCGCATACCGGCGGAGGATAGCCGAGGAGCGCCGCGTCGGCCCGCCGCGAGCGGCTCCGCGTGAGTCGCGCGATTCCGTCATCGGCGCGCCAGGCCGCGCCTCGACGCCCGCGACCGTGTCTCCTATCCTCAAGAGATGGAGGGGCGCGAGCGGCCGCGGATCATCGACGCCTGGGCGCGTGGTCTGCTCCTCGCGCTCGTCGGCCTCGTCCTCGGGACCACCGCCGTGCTCCTCTTCGGGGCGCCGCCCTGCGCCTCGCGCCGCTGCGCCGGGTCGACGCCCTCGGCCTCGCTCGCGGCGCCCGGCGACGACGAGGTCGGGGCGCCGCGACCGGGCGACGTCGCGGTCGACGACAGCTGGGGCGCCCTCGGGCCGTAGGGGCCCGCGACTCCGACCCCGCGCTCCGTGGGCGGCGCTCAGCCGCAGAGGACGATCCGGCACGAGCCGTCATCCCCGCAGCTCCGGAGCGTCGTCACCTCGCCGCTGCGCGGGTCGACGCGGAGCAGCGCCTCGTCGCCGGCGCCGAGGATCACCCCGTCGATCACGCGGAGATCGTCGAGGCGGCTGAGCGGGCGCTCGAGGAGGAGCTCCGAGCGCGCGAGCGACCAGACGATCAGG
This sequence comes from Myxococcales bacterium, assembly GCA_020431135.1. Lineage (GTDB taxonomy): Bacteria > Myxococcota_A > Polyangia > Nannocystales > Nannocystaceae > JADJRG01. The sequence goes on from JAGQIT010000308.1 coordinate 7,421, forward strand.
CGCTCGTGGTGGCCGTTGCAGGGGAAGCCGACCGAGGCGACGAGGCGGTCGTCGGGCGCGAAGGCGAGGGCGCTTGCGCCCTCGATGGCCTTGAGGGGCGCTCCCGGGGTCCGCGTCATGGTCTGGAGATCCCAGATCGCGAGGGCGCGGGCGCGGGCCTCAAAGGCGTCGCGGCGGCCGAGAACGGGGCGAGGGCGCGGCGCTTCGGCGTCGTACGAGGAGATCGCCAGCCAGCGCCCGTCCGCGCTGACGGCGATCCGCTCGGGCGCGAAGATCCCGTCGATGGGCAGGTGACGCGGCCGTCGCTGACGATCGCGGAGGAGGGCGACGAAGGGGTGACCGCGGCGCTCGCCGGTGATCACGAGCGCGTCGTCGGCGGAGGGGAAGGGGGTGAGGGCGAGGACGCC
>JAGQIT010000309.1 GCA_020431135.1 Myxococcales bacterium
CGCGACTACACCGGCCACGGCATCGGACGGCGCATGCACCAGCCCCCGAGCGTGCCCCACGTGGGCCTGGGCACCGAGGGGCCGCGCCTGTTCGAGGGCGCCTGCTTCACGATCGAGCCGATGATCTGCCTGGGGCGGCCCGAGGTGGTGCACGACCGCGACGGCTGGACCGTGCGCACGTCAGATGGGCGGCTCTCGGCGCAGTTCGAGCACACGATCTGCGTCACCGAAGACGGCGTCGAGGTGCTGACCGTCGTCGATGAGCGCGGCGCGGCGTAGGCGGATCGCGATCGAACTCGGCGGCGGCCGACGAAGTCGAGGAGCGGCGCGGGCCATAGAGCTCGACGGGAGCCTCTGCGCTTCGCTGCAGGTCGCTGCGGCGCGCCGCTCGACGCGTGTTCGCGCGGCGATCTTGCGGGCGAGAACGAAGCGAGGCCGCCCGCGGGCGACCTCGCTTCAATTGCATCCTCGGCGGGGGAGGGGCGCTAGCCCTTGCAGCCGCCGCCGCTGCACGACTTCTTGCAGTCGCGGGCGTTGCACGCCTGCTTGCAGTTGCCGCCGCTGCAGGCCAGCTTGCAGGTCCCGGCGTTGCACGCCTGGTCGCAGTTGCCGCCGCTGCACGTGAAGTCGCAGGTGCCGGCGTTGCACACCTGCTTGCAGTCGCCGCCGCTGCACGAGAACTCGCAGGTGCCGCTGGTGCAGACCTGGGTGCAGTTGCCGTCGATGCACTTCTTCTTCGAGCCGCCCGCGGAGCCGCGGCCGCCGCCAGCGTCGTCGTCGTCGTCGCTGTCGTCGCCGCCGCCGCCGACGTGGACCGAGCCGACGCCGCCGAGCCCGGGGACGTTGACCGAGCCGTCGTTGCCGACCTTGATCCCGCCGACCTCGACGCCGTCCTTGGTCGTCTTCACGGCGTCGTCGCCGTCGCCGACCTCGACGCCGTCCTTGGTGACCTCGACCTTCTCGCCGTCGCCGCCCTTGACCTTCACGGAGCCGTCGGGGCCGTGCTCGATCTTCGCCGAGGTGCCGTCGGCCGCCTTGGCGACGACGGTGCCGTCGGCGCCGACCTTGGCCGCGTTGCCGTCGGCCGCCTTGGCGACGACGCTGCCGTCGGCGCCGACCTTGGCCGCGTTTCCGTCGGCGTCGACCGCCGTCACCGAGCCGTCGCCCGCGATCTTGACCTTGTTGCCCTTGGCGTCGACGACGGTGCCGTCGGCGCCGACCCGGACCTTGTTGCCGTTGGCGTCGACGAAGGTGCCGTCGGCGCCGACCTGCACCTTGTTGCCCTTGGCGTCGACGATCGTGCCGTCGGCGCCGACCGCGACCTTGTTGCCCTCGGCGTCGACGACGACGCCGTCAGCGCCGATGCGGATCGTGTTGCCGTTGGCGTCGACGATCGTCCCTGGGGCGGCCGCCGCGACGTTGGCGCTCGCCTCGGCGGGCGCCTGTTCCTTCTCCTTGCCTGAGTCACAGGCGGCGAGCCCGAGGGCGAGGGCGAGCCCCGCGAGGTGCACAGTCCAGCGCTTCATGGCGGTCATCTCCTGGTGCTCCTGCCTGGGGCCTAGAGGCCCGGGACCTCGACGCTGCCGTCGGCGCCGACCTTGACGCCGCCCGCGTTGACCGAGCCGTCCTTGCCGACCTCGACCTTGGTGCCGTCCGCGGACTTGACCTTCGCCGAGCCGTCGCCGCCGGCCTCGACCACCGAGCCGTCGTCGCCCTCGACCTTGGCCGAGCCGTCCGCGTGGGTCTCGACGCGCGCCGAGCCGCCGCCGGCCGCGTGGGCGTCGACGCTGCCGTCAGCGCCGACCTTGGCCGAGGAGCCGTCGGCCGCGTGGGCGTCGACGCTGCCGTCGGCGCCGACCTTGACCGCGTTGCCGCCGGCCTTGACGTCGACGCTGCCGTCGGCGCCGGCCTTGACCTCGGCGCCGTCCGCCGCGACGTTGGCGCTGGCCTCGGTCTTCTCGTCCTTGCCCGAGTCACAGGCGACGAGCCCGAGGGCGAGGGCGAGGGATGCGATGGGGGTGATCCAGAGCTTCATGATGGTTGGTGTTCTCCGTCTGGGGCCGGGTGAAGCTATCACGCGGCAGAGACCGGGAATTCGATTTTTTTACCGCGTGAGCGCCAGTGCGCGCGGCCTTGGCGAGGGCCGCGCGCGGACCGTCTAGCGACGCCAGCCGGCGTGACGTAGGGTCGAGGCTGCGCGCGCGCCGAGCCGGCGACATCTCCAAGGAAGCCCCTCCGGCGCGTCCGGCGACGCCTTCGGGCGCGGGCCGGCGCGAGTCGCTGGCTCCGAGGACAGCCGCAACTCAAGCTGGGCTCAACCCGGCGGCTTGAAATTCTTGCAGGCGCTGTCGATCACGCCGATCGCGTCGCTGAAGAAGGTGTCGAAGTTCGGCGCGCAGACCTGACCGATCGTCCCGTAGGTGAACATCTGCGTGAACTGAGCGATGCGCTCGCCGACCTCGGCGCCCTGGATCCCGCCGTTGCACTTGTCGAGCGCCGGGCAGGTGTTCGGCGCCGGCGGGCCGATCAGCGACAGGACGACGATGTTGGTCTCGATCCCCTCCTTGGCGCTGACGAGCGTGTTGTACCAGTCGTTCGGCTCGCCCGGAGAACCTGACTGCGGCAGCTGGTTGCAGGCGTTGACCTCGTGGTCGTCCTCCTCGTCGGTGATGATGACGACGACGAGGAGCGCGTCCTCGCGGATGAAGCCGTCGTTGCACGCGCCCGGGGCGTTGAGCGACGCGCCGATCGCCTGGCCCATCGTGTACATCGGCTGCTCGTTGCCGCTGCCGCCGGTGCCGACCTTGGCCGCGCACTGGAACTTCTGCCCGAGGTCGTCGCCCTCGTTCATGTAGTTCTTGCCGCTGGCGTAGGGGGTGCAGGTCTGGTTGCTCGAGTCGATGCCGCCGGTCTTGGTCACCAGCGCCCCGGGGAGCGTGCAGCCGAGGCCGTTGTAGGCGTTGGTGTCGGAGGTGATGACGCCGACGTGGTAGCTCTCGGCGCTCTGGAGCTGGCTCTGCATCGCCGCGGCGAAGCCGGGGAACGAGTTGATCAGGTTCTGCTGCTCGTCGGCCATGCTCCCCGAGTTGTCGATGACGAAGAGGAGGTCGACGTTCTCGCAGCCGGTGTCGTCCGGGAGCGCGCCGCCGTCGGGGACGATCCCGAGGTCGAACTTCACCCCTGCGCTCGCAGACCCGGCGCTCGCGCTCGCCGAGCCGGCGCTGTCGTCGGAGTCGCTGCCGCCCCCGGTGCCCTCAGTCGCCGAGCCGCCGGTGGCGGAGTCAGTGGCGTCGGTGCCGGCGCTCGCCGAGGCGCTCGCGGTGATCGTCACGGTCGGCAGGGTCGAGGCCGCCGCGGTGGCGCTCTCCCGGGGATCGTCGCCGGCGCAGGCGAGGGCAGGGGCGAGGGCGAGGGCGAGGAGGGGCGTGCGGCGCATGGCGCAAGCCTAGCGAGCCGCGCGAAATCGTCACAGGGGAGCGCGCGAATTCACGCAATATCCCCTCCTGCGGGGCATGAGACGTCGTTCAAGCCGGAACGCGGAGGCCGCGGCGGCGGCGGGCGACGAGGAGGAGCCCGCCCAAGATGAGCCAACCGTTGTCGCCATCACTCCCGCGGCAGCCGCAGCCGCTCCCGTCGCCGTCGTCGCCGGCGCCCGCGGTGGTCGCCGAGTCGGCGCCGGACGACGCGGTCGCCGAGCTCGACGCGGTCGAGTCCGTCGCCGAGTCGGAGGCGCCCGAGGTCGCCGAGTCGGAGGCGCCGGTCCCCGAGGCGGAGCCGCTGGTCCCGGTCGCGGTCGCGCTCGAGTCGGTCGCGGTCGCGGACGCCGAGTCCGAGCCGCCGGTCGTCGCGTCGACGCCGTAGAGGGTGACGGTCTCGTTCGAGTCGACGGTGAAGAGGTTGAGGCCGACCTGGTACTCGAGGGTGGCGACGTTCTTGAACTCGCCGATGTCGTCCAGGGTGACGGTGAAGCTGACCTGGCCGCCCTCGCCGACGCCGAGGTTGCCGAGATCCCAGACGACGTCGGCGCCGTCGAGCATGCCGCCCGCCGAGGCCTCGACGAAGGTCGTCCCCGCCGGCAGCGGGTCGCGCAGGCTCGCCGCCAGGGCGGTCGTCGGCCCCTCGTTCTTGTAGTCGACGGTGAAGACGACGGTCGGCTCGTCGACCGACGCCGGCGCGCTCTTGTCGACGGTGAGCACCGGCAGGCCCTCGAGCGTCGCGCAAGGCGCCTCGAAGAGCGAGTTGAGGAAGAGACGCGTGCCCATCGAGTCGGGGTTTTGCGAGATCGGGACGTCGGTGCTGTACTCGTGGCCGCCGAGGTAGGAGACCTTGCCGGCGGTCAGGCAGCCCTCGGAGGCCGGGCAGATGCCGTCGAGGTTGCCGGTCATCCACACGTCGTTGACGCCGGTGGGGGTGCCGGCCTCGGTGATCATGACGATGTCGCTGGCCTTGTAGCTGTCGCCGTCCGGCAGGGTGTAGGCCGGCTCCGAGCCGCCGACCGACTGGAACTCGCCGTCCATCTGGTTGAAGGGCTCGTCGGCCTGGAGGAAGGTGTACTCCTTCGGCCCGTCGCCGATCTCGAAGCCGTGCTCGGTCAGGTAGAAGCCGTGCGGGTCGAGGTTCTCGAAGGCGTTGACCGCCTGGCACTCGGCGAAGAAGTGGGTCGGGTGGGTGAGGAACTCGCGGACCTCGGCGACGACCTCGGGGTTCTTCTCGGCGTCGCCGACCCCCCAGTGCATCGACATGAACTGGCAGTAGACCGGGTCGCCGTCCTCGTCGAAGAGCGCGCCGTCGTGGTGGTTGAGGTCGTCGGGGCCGCTGACCTCGGCCGGGTCGAGCATGTCGGGGCTGTCGTCGGCCCACGCGAGGTCGAGCTGGCTGTCGGGGATCTTCGCCGCCTGCATGTACTTGCGGGCGATCTTCTGGTTGCCGTCGGCCATCATCGCGATCGTCGGCGCGGCGATCAGCAGGCGCGAGATGTCGCCCTCGAAGTCGGCGGTCGCCTCGTGGACGTTGGTGTTCGGGTTGGCGTCGAGCCAGGCCTCGACGATCGGCATCGCCGCGTCGACGTCGGCGGCGTCGATCACCCAGGGGCCGCCGCGGTAGCCGTGGCTGCCGACGTCCATCATCGTCCGCACGTCGGTGGCGGTGGTCGTGAAGTCGACGTCGCCGAGCTCCTTGCCCGACTTGATCACCCAGGCGACCGGGACGTCGCCCAGGAGGAGGTCGTAGACCAGGCCGTAGGCCTCGAAGATCCCCTCGTCCTGGAAGTCGGTGTCCATCGGGATGATCAGCGAGCCGGCGGTGAAGGGGTCGGCGGCGGCGGATCCCGGGGCGAGGAGGGCGAGCCCCGCGACGGCGGCGGCGGCGAGGCGAAGAGCGCGGCGAATACGTAGACTCATCGACCGTTGGACCGGGTCGAGCCGCGCCGTTCCAAGGTCGCGGCGGCGGGCGTGGGCGCGCGCGCGAGCGTGCGAGCGCGTGCGTGCGCGCGCGCTCGCGGAGGTGTACGCTGGCCGCCGAGGTGACGCGTTGACCGTCGAGCTCTGGTGTCTCGTGGGGGCTGTGATCCTCGGCCTCGTCCACGTCAGCGCCGACAGCTTCAGCTACAAGGCGCAGGAGGGGAACACGTACACCGTCGGCGCCCGCGACGACGAGCGCCCGCGCAGGGCGATGGCCGGCCGCTTCCACCGGGCGATGCGCAACTTCGGCGAGACCTTCCCGCTCTTCGCCGCGCTTGTCCTCGTGCTCCACGTCAGCGGACGCTCTGGGGGCTGGAGCACCCTCGGCGCCGAGCTCTACCTCGGCGGACGGATCGCCTACTTGCCCGCCTACCTCTCGGGGATCCCCTACGCGCGGACGGTCTGCTGGCAGATCGCCGCCGTCGGGATCGTCATGGCGATCGTCCAGCTCTTCCTCTGAGGCGCCGAGCACCAAATCGCTAGGAGCCCGTGGCCCCGGCGCGTCGTCGAGCCAATCGAGGCCGAGAGCGCGGCCGCTAGGCGCGGTAGGGATCGGCGCGCTGGCCGAGGAGCGCGCGCTCGAAGCGGTGGAGCTCGCGCATCGTCCGGCACAGCTCGGCGAAGACGCGGTCCGGATCGGGGGCGGCCGGGTAGAGGCCCTGCTCCCACGGGTCGATCGTGCGATCGAAGATCCCTGTGCGGAAGAGCAGGCCGCGGAAGGGTCGCAGGGACAGCCCGAGGGCGTTGAGGACCTCGAGGTCCGCCGCCGACAGGGCGCGGAACGAGCTCAGCCACTCCCAGAGCGCGAGGCGGGCGTCGCAGAGCGCGAGGTCGTACTCGTTGCACCGGCGTCGGCGACCCCAGGGGGTGTCGCTGACGAGCGGCTCGTCGAAGCGGCGCAGCGGCGTCTCGAGCTGGAGGCGGACGGTGCGGGTGTGGGTAGCGAGGCGGGCGAGGGCCGGGCTGAGGTGCTCGGGGATCGCCGCCGCTTCGCCCTCGAGCGCGCTCAGCTGGCGCTCCCAGCTCCGCCGCCGCTGACGTCGTCGCCACCAGCGGACGGCGACCCCGGCGGCCGCGGCCGAGAGCGCCAGCTCGCTGGTCACGCGCGGGCCTCGATCGCGCAGGAGGGCTCCGTCGACACCCCATAACCATGATGCGAGCTCCCCGGGGGCTCAAGCGGCCGCGAGGTCGTGGCGTCCGTTCGTCACACTCTGGGAGGGGTCGCCCGCGCGCGCGGTCGCGTTCACACGGCGCTGGTGCCAACGGGGACGCTCGTGATAGGAAATTTCCACATGGGAGGCGAGCCAATGTCGCTACGGAGATCGCTGTCAGTTCTTGGATCCGCGGGACCGCTGCTCTCCGCGCTCGCGCTCCTCGTGGCGGCCTGTCAGTCGGGCGGCGCCGGCGAGAGCGCGAGCGCGACGTCGACCGGCGGCGACACGGAGGCCGAGGAGGACGACCGCGTCATCGTCACCCACTCCTTCGGCCAGCTCGCGCTCGACGGCTACAGCGACACCCAGCGCTGCGTGCAGTGGACGGTCAACAACGACCAGCACCTCTACGTGCAGTCGGTCCTCCTCGCCAACAACGGCGCGCTCCACCACTCGAACTGGTACGTCGTGCCGGAGGAGGAGTTCCCGGGCGAGGACGGCTACTTCCCGTGCGACGACCGCGACTTCACCGACCTCGGCGCCGCGCTCAAGGGCTCGGTGCTCTTCGCCCAGTCGACGCAGTCGTTCACCGACGACCAGCGCTTCATGGAGGGCGCCGTCGTCAAGGTGCCGGCGCGCCACAAGGTCATGGCGACGGTCCACACCGTCAACGCGTCGCCGCGGGCGATCGAGACCGAGCTGCGCATGAGCTTCGAGCTCAAGCACCCGTCCGAGGTCCAGACCGTGGTGACGCCGATCTCGGCGCAGTACAAGGAGCTCGAGATCCCCCCGAACGCGCGCTCGCGCTTCACGTCGCGCTGCGACTGGGGGACCTCCTACTACGGGGCCGTCGGCAAGGAGCCTGACCTCAAGGTCCACTACATCCTGCCGCACTACCACTACCTCGGCGAGCGCTTCGAGGTCCGCGTGGTCGGCGGCGAGCGCGACGGCGAGCTCATCTACACGCTCGACGGCTTCAACGCCGACGCCAACGGCAAGACCTTCGACCCGCCGCTCGAGCTGCCCGGCGCGACCGGCTTCGAGTACACCTGCGGCTACAACAACTGGACCAACAAGACGATCACCTGGGGCAACGGCGACGGCGAGATGTGCGTGATGTTCATCCTCGGCGAGTCGGAGGCGATGCTCGGCGGGACCGTGCTCGGCGACTCGAAGGCCGTCGGCGTCGTCGACGGCGTCATCGAGTACGAGGCGCCCTGCTTCGACATCGCCCAGGCCAAGGCCCCGGGGCAGGGGATGCCGACCCCCGAGGAGATCGCGGCGCCGCTCTACATCCCGCCGGTGGATCCCGCGGACCAGGGGCTGCCGTCCGTGCCGCCGTGCTACGACAGCGATCCGCAGGCGACCCCGGAGCAGCCGGTCACGCTCGACAGCGTCTCCAAGTCGATCTTCGCGCCCTCGTGCACCTTCTCCTCGTGCCACAGCGAGATCGCGGCGGCCGGCCTCGATCTCAGCCTCACCGGCGCGGCGCTGCGCGACGAGCTCCTCGGGCACACGGTCCGCGCCGACACGAGCATGCCCCTGATCGCCCCGGGCGATCCGGACGGGAGCTGGCTCTACCGGCTCCTCTCCCGCTGCGAGCCGACCGACGATTCCGGCAAGGCCGTCTCGCACATGCCGATCAACGCGCCCTTCCTCATGGACGACGTCCTCGTGGCGAAGCTCCGCGCGTGGATCGAGGCCGGCGCGCCGAACAACTAGCGGCGCGCGGCGAGAGCCGGGCCTCGCGGACGTGAGCCCGGCAGCGTCCACGAAGCACTCGGCGCCAACCGTCGCTGTGCGCCCGTCGCCGGAGGCTCGTCGTCGAGCGACGCCTCGTTCGCGGACGCCGCTCGCGACGAGGGCCCGCCGCGCGCGCGGCGAGCCCTCCGGGTCGCGTTCGTCGGCGACGCCGACCTAGGAGGCCTTCGAGCCGAGCTTGGCGACCTCGGCCTTGACCTCGTCGTAGTTCGGCTCGACGCCCGGGTTCGGGGCGACCCAGCGGTAGCGGATCACGCCCTCGCCGTCGATGACGAAGACCGAGCGCTTGGCGGCGGTGTAGCCCTCCATGCCGGCGAAGTCGTCGTGGGCGACGTCGTAGGCGCGGACCGCCTCGCGCTTGTAGTCCGAGAGGACGTCGAAGTTGAGGTCGTTCTTCGCGGCGAAGGCGGCGTTCGAGAACGGCGCGTCGACGGCGATGCCGAGGACCGTGGCGCCGACGTCGTTGAACGACGCGAGCGAGTCGCGGAAGGTGCACAGCTCCTTCTCGCAGACGCCGGTGAAGGCGGCCGGGAAGAAGGCGAGAACGACCGGGTTGCCGCGCAGCGACGCCAGGCTGACGGCCTCGCGCTTGGTGTTGGGGAGGGAGAAGTCGGGGGCTTGCGAGCCAACGGTGGACATGGGCGTGTTCCTTCGGACGGGTGCGTGTTCGGGTCGGGTCGGTTGTGAGCGGGGAAGTCGGTGCCGGAGCGGCTAGCTCGCGCTCGCGGCCGCGGCCTCAGCGAGGTCGGCGACGAGGGCCGCGCGCTGCTCGGCGCTGAGCTCGGTCTCGGCGGTCAGCTCGGGGTGGTCGACGCCGACCGCCACCGGGGCGCGCGCGCCGAGCGGGAACTTGAGGTACTGGACCGACGACAGGCGGTCGTCGCCGACCTGCCGCGGATCCCAGGTGGCGCGGATCCTCTCGCCGCCCTCGACCTTGACGTAGAGGCGCCCGAGGAGGTCGAGCCAGGCCCGCAGCTTGACGTCGCGCTCGGCCGGGTCGTCGATGCAGATCAGCAGCGTGCAGCCGAGCTCGCCGGGGCCGCCGAGGAGCTCGTTGTAGGTCCGGATCTCGTGGACGATGTCGGCCTCGCGGACGATCCGCTCGGTGCGGACCATCTCGAGGATCTGGTAGCGGATCGTCTCGTGGTTCTCGAAGAGGAAGGTGAGGACGTCGGCGACGGGGATGCGGCGCAGGGCCTTCGTCTGGAGGACGCGGGCGCGGATCTCCGGGCGGGCGTCGCCGTAGGTCTCGTAGTCGAGGATGTCGCTGCGTTGGACGCTCATCGCTAGGTGTCTCCCTCGTCGCCGCGCGCGTCGCCGGGGGCGACCGGGGCGAGGCTGGTCTCGAAGCCGTTCTCGCGGTAGGCGCGGGCGAGGACGCTCATCGGGTGCATCGGCCGGACGCCGGCGTGCTGCTCGAACTGCAGGGCGGCGAGCGGGCAGTCGGTCACCCAGACCTCGGCCTCGGCCTCCTGCATGTCGTCGAAGGCGCGCTTGCCGACGCGCTGCGACGGGACGAAGCCCTCGGTCGTCATCGCGAAGGTGCCGTCGTGGCCGCAGCACTCGAGGACCTGCGAGACCGTCTGGACCTCGGGGATCTTCTTCAGGAGGTTGCGCGCGCGAAAGCCGATCGCCTGGGCCCGCAGGTGGCAGGGGGCGTGGTAGGCGAGCGTCTCGCCGGGGCTGCTCTTGAAGTCGGTGTTGAAGCGCGGCTCCTTGCGCAGCGACCACAGGTACTCGCTCGGATCGACGACGGCGGCGGCGACCTTGGCGGCGCGCTCGCGGTCCTCCTCGGCGACGAGCTCCGGGTACTCGCGGCGGAGCATCATCGAGCACGTCGGGTTGATGGCCATGACCTTGGCGCCGGCGTCGACGTGGGGCTCCAGGACGTCGAGGTTGGCCTTCGCGTGCTTGCGCAGGCCCTCGAGGTCGCCGTGCTCCCAGGCCGGCATGCCGCAGCAGTGGAGGCCGGCGGCGCAGCGGATGTCGACCTCGTTCTTCTCCATGACCTCGACGGTGTCGCGGCCGATCTCGGGCTCGTTGTTCTGGACGTAGCAGGTCTGGAAGAGGACGACCTCGCCGCCGGGCTCGCCGAGCTTGCCCTCGCGCTTCGCCCAGGCCTCGAAGGTCTGGCCGGCGAACTGCGGGAGCTGCTTGTCGCGGTGGATGCCGACGACCTTCTCGAGGAACCAGCGGTGGACCTTCACCCGGTTCATGACGTTGACCAGGCCGAGGCTCGCGCGCGCGAGCTTGGCGGTCTTGTCGGGGTCGCCGAGGACCTTGTCGCGCAGGCTCAGGCCCTCACGCTTGGCGCGGAGCGCCTGGTAGCGGTGGACGAGCTTGGGGAAGTCGAGCTGGAACTCGTGGCTGTCGCGCGGCGTGTAGGGGCACTGGACCTCGCAGAGCTTGC
>JAGQIT010000310.1 GCA_020431135.1 Myxococcales bacterium
GCCGCCGGACGGCCGCGACCGCGAGGCCGCCGGCGACGCGCCCGAGCCGGCGCAGCCGCGCCCGCGCCCTCGACTCACCTGACGATTCGGACATGTTCGCAACGGCGCGCCGACGCGGACTCGGGGCGCGGCGGGTCAGCCCTCCGAGGAGCCTGACGACGCTGAGGGGGCCGATGATTGCTGCGCGAGAGCACGGAGCGGATCCTCGGACAGAGGGGCAGGCTCCTAGGCGTCGGGCGTCGACGGCTCGGCCGGCGGCGGCATCGGCGGGATCGCGGTCGTCGAGCTGTCGCCGTCGCCGGTGGTCGTGTCGGTGTCGGTCGGGTTCGGCATCGGCGGGACGTCCGTCGTCGAGCCGTCGGTCGTCGTCCCGTCCGTCGTCGTGCTCGTCCCCGTCTCCGTCGGATCCGGCATCGGCGGCTCGCCTGTGGTCCCGGTCGTCGTGCCGGTCCCGGTGTCGGAGCCGCTCCCCGTGTCCGTGCCCGTCCCGGTGTCCGTCCCAGAGCTCGAGCTGCCGTCGGTCCCCGTCGGATCGCCGGTCGGCCCGGGCATCGGCGCGGTGCTCTCGGAGCTCGAGGCCGTGGTCCCGTCGTCGCCGCTGCACCCCGGCGCGCCGACGCTGAGCGCGAGGGCGATCGCCGCGGGGGTGACCATCGCCGCGGTCTTCGGGGGTGGAGTCGCGGCGGGGCGCCCGTCAGGCCTTCGTTTGCGCATGGCCTCCCTATCGAACGCCGACGCGGCCGCGCTGTCAAGTCGCGGGCGCGCCTCGGCGGTGCGCGCCAGCGCGGCAGTGCGCCCGCCATCACGATCGTGTTGTTCGCGTCGGCAGGGCGCAGCGCTCGCTCGTCCAGAGGACCTCGGCGCAGCCCCACGAGCGCGCCGCGACCAACCCCTCGCCCCCTACGCTCGGCGCAGCCGACGGGCGTAGCCAACCCCGAGGACGGCGTAGACGGCGACGTTGCTCCACCCGAGCGCCCCCCACGCGCCGGCGAGCTGGCCGCTCAGGCAGATGCATGTCCCAAGGACCATGTAGAAGAGCAGCGCGGCCGCGACGCGGCGCTGACCCCTGGGGTCGCGCAGCCCCGCGCCGATCCACGCGACGCAGGCGACGAGCGCCGTCGCGGCGCCGAAGAGGCGCGCGACCTCGACGCCCGCCGGCCCGAGCTCATGCGGCGACAGCAGGCCGACGAGCCACGCCGGCGCCAGGGTGAGCGCGACGGCGTAGGGGGCGGCCATCGCCGCGTGGATCCGCATCAGGGTCGCGAGCGTCATGCCTGACCGTAGATCGCCGAGGCGCCGCGGCGACGCGCAACTCCTGCCCGCGCGACCTGGCGACCTCGCTCACTGCGGCGGACACGACCGAGCGCAGGCGCCGCAGCGTTCTCCCGGTCGCCCGGCCTCGCTCAGAGATCGACCGTCAACCCGATCGCCTCGGCGACGCGGACGATCAGCGCCGGGCTCTCGAAGGTCGCGTACCCCTCGACGACCCCGAGGTCCGCGAAGCCGCCGCCGCTGAGGTCGAGCTCGACCGTGTCGCCGACCTGGCCGTCGATGGAGAGGAGGCGGTCGGGCCCGACCACCGCCCGGAGGTCGCGGTACTCGAGGATCAGCGTGTTTCCGCCGCCGAGGAGATCGACGCGCTCGACGTCGCGGAGCGCGTTGTCGGGGATCGCCGTGAGGTCGAGAACGAGGCCGTCGCCGAGGAGGCGGAGGGTGTCCTCGCCGGCGCCGCCGTCGATGCGGAGGAAGGCGTCGTCGCTGATCTCAAAGCGGTCGGCGCCGCGACCCCCGTAGAGGACATCGGCGCCGCCGTTACCGCGGAGCGTGTCGTTGCCCTGGCCGCCGACCATCACCTCGGCGCCCGCCGTGCCGACGAGATCCTGCGAGCCGAGGCCGCCGCGGAGGTCGACGGCGTTGGAGAAGTCGCCGCCAAAGAAGACGTAGGAGCGGCCGGCGTCCTTGCCCTTGGCGTCCGAGCCGAAGGCGCCGACGATCACGTCGGCGAAGCCGTCGCCGTTGACGTCGCCGGCGCCCGCGACCGAGATCCCCGCCTGATCGCCGTCGGCCTCGCCCGCCAGCGTGACGCCGCCCTGGCCGGTGATCACCGAGAAGAGGTTGACGGGGGCGGTGTCGGTCTTGCCGTAGATCACGTAGGCGCGGCCGCTCTGCATGCCCTTGGGCTCCGAGCCGTAGGCGCCGACGATCACGTCGTCGAGGCCGTCGCCGTCGACGTCGCCGGCGCCGCTGACCGAGAAGCCGGCGTAGTCGCGGAAGGTCTGGCCGTCGACGACGAAGCCGCCGGTGCCCTGGGCGATCTCGGCGAGCGAGCGCGACTTCGGGTCGGCCTCGCCGTGGACGACGTAGACCCGCCCGGAGCTCAGGCCGCCCGGGTCGGCGAGCGGCGCCCCGACGGCGACGTCGGCGAAGCCGTCGCCGTTGATGTCGCCGACGATCGCCACGGCCGCGCCCGCGTGGTCGCCCTCGAGCTCGCCGTCGAGGGCGAAGCCGCCGACGCCCGCGGCGACGTCGGCGAGGAGGATCGGCGCCGGGCTCGGGGTGCCGAAGACGACGTAGGCGCGCCCCGAGGCGTCGCCGCCCGGGTCGGCGCCGTAGGCCCCGATGATCACGTCGTCGAAGCCGTCGCCGTTGACGTCGCCGCCGCCCGCGAGGGCGTGCCCAGAGAAGTCGAGCTCGGCCTCGCCGTCGACGGTGACGAAGGCGTCGCCCGGCTTGGCGAGGGCGACGTTCTCGCCGACGCCGCCGAAGATCAGGTAGGAGCGACCGGCGAAGAGGCCCTGGCTCTCGGCCCCGTAGGCGCCGAGGAGAACGTCGGCGAAGCCGTCGCCGTTGACGTCGCCCGCGCCCGCGACCGCGCGGCCGGCGAAGTCGAGCTTGTCCTCGGCGTCGATCATCAGCCCGCCGACGTTGTTGGTCGCGCTCGCCAGCGGGTAGATCGCGCCGTCGCTCTTGCCGAAGACGACGTAGCCGCGGCCGGCGAGGAGCCCCTCGCCGTCGGCCTGGTGCGCGCCGATCATCACGTCGGCGACGCGATCGCCGTCGATGTCGCCGACGCCCGCGACGCAGACCCCGGCCTCGTGATCGACGGCCTCGCCGCGGATCGCGAAGCCCTCGTTTTGCTCCTCGCCCTCGGGGAAGTTGAAGAGGTCGACCGGGTCGCCGTCGTCCTTGCCGAAGACGACGTAGCCCGAGCCGCTCGACTGGCCGTTGGCGTCGGAGAAGCGCGCGCCGACGACGAGGTCGGCGAAGCCGTCGCCGTTGACGTCGCCGGCCCCGTCGACCCAGTTGCCCGAGTAGTCGCTCGGCGCCTCGCCGTTGATCACGAAGCCGCCGACCCCGTCGGCGACGTCGCCGAGGTCGACCTGGCTCGGGTTGACGGCGATCCGCGCGGTCGCCTCGGCGAAGCCGTCGGCGCCGTCCCAGATCGTGTAGGTGAAGGAGTCGTCGCCCCACAGGTCCGGCGGCGGCTGGTAGGTGAAGCCGCCGAGCTCCTCGACCTGGACCGTCGCCCCGCGCACGCTCTTGCCGTCGGCCGCGATCACGACGAGGCTGTCGCCGTCGCCGTCGACGTCGTTCTTGAGGAGGCCGTCGAGGGCGCCGACGACGAGCACCGACTTCTGCTTGGTGATGTAGGCGTCGTCGTGGGCGATCGGCGCGGCGTTCGACCCGGTGGTCGAGCTCGTCGTACTCGTCGTCGCGCTGGTCGCCGACTCGCTGCCGCCGTGGGTCGTCGAGGTCATCACGGAGGTCGTCGCCGAGGACGTCTCGCCGGTCGTCGTCGTCGCGTCGCTGGTCTCGCCGTCGGTCGCGCTCGTGTCGCTCGTCGAGCTGGTCTCGCCGTCGGTCGCCGACCCCTCGACGATCATGTCGTCACCGCAGGCGACGAGCAGACCGGAGGCGGCGAAGAGGGCGAGAACCCGGCGGAGGCATGCGCGACGCATGGGCGAAGGGTAGCCGAGGACCTCGCGGCGCGTCCCGCCGCCGAGGACCGGCGCGCAGGCCCGCCGCGCCGCCGGTCGTGTAGCCTCTTGTGAACGCGTGAACGTCCCGCGTGCACCCGCGCAGCCGCGGCGCCGCCCGCACGCGACGCCGAACTCGCGGCACACCCGGCGCTGCGTCGCGCGGACACGCGACGAAGACCGGGCACGACGCTCGAGACCGATGTGCACAGGCGAGGTCGCGCCCGCCAAACGCCGCGACCGCTGCCCGTCAGGCGTCTCTCGGAGCGGCGGGTCGCCGGGTCGACGCCCACGCCGCGCGCTCGCAACAGGCTGCTCGCCTCCCTACCTCGGGGGCCGCTCGGCCGCCGAGCCCGAGCCGACCGCCCGCGCCCCGTCCATCGTCGACCGCAACCTAGCGATAGGTACAACCTCGGCGCCGCGCTGGGGGCCGCCGCGCGCCCGCGGGCAGAAACGCGCGCGGGGTCCCCCGCACCCGGGAAAATGGCCGAACGTTGGCGCCGGCCGGCCGACCGGGGCTACCCTGGCGCAGAAATGCGCCGGTCGATCCCACCCACGCACGCCCTCGGCACCATCACCCTCTGCGCCTGCGCCCTCGTCCTCAGCGCCTGCAACGGCGACGACCCCAGCGCCTCGGCGAGCGAGGGCGACAGCATGTCGAACATCACCTCGGCGTCGCAGGGGATGACGACGACCACCGACGCGACGACGACCACCACCGCGAGCGGCAGCGGCAGCGACAGCGACAGCTCGGACGTGACGTCGACCACCGACGAGCCGACGACCGACGACTCGACCTCGTCGACCTCCGACGGCACGACCACCGACGGCACGACCACCGACGCGCCGACCTCCTCGTCGACCTCGACCACCGACTCGAGCGGCTCGACGACGCAAAACGACATCGAGCCGTGCCAGGTCGAGGAGACGCCGATCGAGCCGATCCCCTCGGACATCCTCTTCGTCCTCGACAAGTCCGGGTCGATGTCGATGGAGCAGTGGGACCACGACAACAACGTCCAGACCCCGACGATCACCCGCTGGAAGAGCCTCCACAGCGTCGTCGAGACGGTCGTCACCAACTTCGACGCCAAGCTCAACTTCGGCGCCAAGCTCTACCCGAAGATCGACGCCGGCTCCTACATCAACCAAGGCGCCTGCGAGATCACCCCCGGGATCGAGGTGCCGGTCGCCCCGAACAACGCCGACGCGCTCCTCGCGGGGATCCCCGGCCCCGACTTCGAGGTCCTCGGCGGGACGCCGTCGTACCAGGCGCTCAGCGAGTCCTTCACCTACGTCAAGGGCCTGATGACCGGCCTCGACGCCGCCGTCATCTTCATCACCGACGGCGAGATCTCGTGCGACAACCCGCCGGCCGCGGCGATCGCCGTGATCAGCGACGCCTACGAGGACGCCGGGATCCCGACCTACGTCGTCGGCATCGACGTCGACGCCGTGACCAGCTCGCAGCTCAACCAGTTCGCCCTCGCCGGCGGCAAGCCGATCGCCAACGGCCAGTACAAGTTCTACCAGGCGACCGACCAAAACGAGCTCCAGGCGGCGATGCAGTCGATCCTCGACGACACGGTGAGCTGCATCCTCCCGGTCGACCCGGAGCCGGCCTACCCCGACCTCTTCGAGGTCTGGGTCGACGGCAAGCAGATCGACGAGACCGCCGACTGCGCCAACGAGAGCGGCTGGCACTGGACCGCCGAGCACACCGAGATCGAGCTGTGCGGCGCCGCCTGTATGGCGCTCAAGCAGGGGAACGGGATCGAGGCGAAGTACTTCTGCCTCGCCGGCTAGGAGGCCGCCCGAGCATTCGTCACGCGCCCTCGCTCGCCCTCGCCGACCCTCCCCGTCAGAACCTGCAGTACGCCGAG
>JAGQIT010000311.1 GCA_020431135.1 Myxococcales bacterium
CTTCTTGGCCGCCTTCTTCTTGGCCGCCTTCTTGGCGGTCTTCTTCTTGGCGGCCTTCTTCGCGGTCTTGCGCTTCGCGGTCTTGCGCTTCGCGGTAGTGCGCTTCGGAGCGGCCTCCTCGGCCTGCTCAGCGGCGGGTGTAGCGTTCTCTTCTTGCATCGTTTCCTCCCTCCTTCAGGGACAACGGTGAGGGAAAAAGCTACATAGGCGGCGCGCGCAGTGTCAACGCCAATTAGCATCTTTTTTACTCAATTATAGGAAGGTAAGCGATCATTTGCCTAAGTTGAGTGCGACGAAGGGGCTTTTGTTAGCTTTATCGCGCCCGGCGCGCCTCTTTAGGCGCCTCGTTTTCTGCAATTTAGCCCGCTGACCTTTCTTGAAAATTGCGCGTCCTGGCCATCTATCGGTCGCCGGGCCGATGCCTCTCAGCCGTGACCGCGCCGTGGTATAGAAACCACCTCCGGTCACCTTTCCTTACCTTTCCCACCATGCTCCGAATCGACAGCACCCCCGTCTCCGCCGCCACGACGTCCGACCCCTTTGATGTCTACGCTCTGCCCACGGACGGGCTCGCCGACCGCCTCACGGCCCTCTTTGGTGAGTCCGTCGCGCGCAGCGCAGCGAGCGCGCGGTTCACCGGCAAGCCCGGGAGCCGCTTCGCGTTCGCCCAGTCGGTCCGCGGCGGAGAGGGCCTGCGCCAGGTCCTCCTCCTCGGCGCCGGCCCCGGGCTCAAGGCCGCCGAGTCGCTGCAGAAGGTCGCCTTCGACGGCGCCCGCACGGCGATCGAGCTCGGCGTCGCGGAGCTCCGCCTCCACGTCGGCGACGCGATCCCCGAGCCGACCCCCGAGGCGCTCTCGTTCCTCGCCCAGGGCCTCGAACTCGGCACCTACCGCTACGCGACCTACCTCTCAGGCGAGCGCAGCCGACCCGCCTCGCTCGAGGCCGCGACGATCATCGGACTCGACGCCGACCCCGAGGCGATCTCCCGCGGTCAGAAGATCGCCGCGGCGATCGCCCGCGCCCGAGATCTCGTCAACGGCCCGCCGGCGCTCGTCACCCCGACGTACCTCGCCGAGACCGCGACCGCGATCGCCAAGGCCCACCCGACCGTCGTCGCCACCGTCCTCGAGCGCGAGGACTGCGAGCGCCTCGGCATGGGCTGCTTCCTCGCGGTCGCCCGCGGCAGCGCCGAGCCCCCGAAGTTCATCGACCTGCACTATCGGCCAGCCTCAAAGGCCAAGGGGAAGATCTGTCTCATCGGCAAGGGCGTCACCTTCGACTCGGGCGGCCTCTCGCTCAAGCCCAGCGCCGGGATGTTCGGGATGAAGATGGACATGGCCGGCGCAGCGGCGGTGCTCGGCGCCCTCGAGGGGGCGGCGAGCCTCGAGCTCCCGTGGGAGATCCACGCGATCGTCGCGGCCGCCGAGAACATGCCGGGCCGCGACGCCTATCGCCTCGGCGACGTCCTCCGCGCGAGCAACGGCAAGACCGTCGAGATCGACAACACCGACGCCGAGGGCCGCCTCACCCTCGCCGACGCGCTGACCTACGCCGGCGGCCTCGAGCCCGACTTCATCATCGACCTCGCGACGCTCACGGGCGCCTGCATCATCGCCCTGGGACCGCACATCGCCGGTGTCATGGGTCACGACGACGGCCTCGTGGACGCCTGGCTCGCGGCGTCGACCCGCGCCGGCGAGTCGATGTGGCGCCTCCCCCTGCCCGAGGCGCTCAAGGAGCAGCTCAAGAGCCCCATCGCCGACATGCGCAACACCGGCGACCGCCCGGGCGGGGCGATCACCGCCGGCCTCTTCCTCTCCGAGTTCACCGAGGGGCAGCGCTGGATCCACGTCGACATCGCCGGCCCCGGGATGGTCAAGAAGCCCTACGGCGTCACCGACGAGGGCGGCTCGGGCTTCGGCGTGGCGACGATCCTCGAGCTCCTCCGCGGCGACATCGCCAACAGCTAGGAAGCACGGCCCACGAGGTGCTCGACGCGCCCCAGGCCGTCGACCCCTGCCGTTCTCTCGCCTGTCCACGCAGGCATGTCTCATTCGCGCCGGAGCCGAGACCGACCGCGGACCAGCAGAAAGACGGCAGAGACGCCGCGCAGCGGCCAAGCCGCACAGCACAAACCCTCCCGCACAAGGCTGCCCCGGAAGCCGCACGCGTCATATCGCACGAGCCTCCCCCTGAGGCTGTCCCGTGAGTCACCGCGTGTTCTCACAGCCCAGTCGAAGCCTCTCGACCTCGACGAAGCTCGGGGTGCGCCCGGTACAGCGTCGCCCCGGCGACGCCGAGCGCAACGCGCCGCGGTGCTCAGCTAGGAGGCCGACTCGGAGAAGAGCCCCTCGAGCTCGGCGCTCATCGCCGCCTCGTCGACGCCCTTTGCGAGGGCGAGCTCCTGGACGAGGAGCGTCTGGGCCGTGTTGAGCATCTTCCGCTCGCCGAAGGACAGCTCCTTGTCGCCCCGGAGGAGGCAGAGGTCACGCATGACCTTGGCGATCTCCGACAGCGAGCCGGTCTTGATCTTGTCCATGTACTCGCGGTGGCGGCGGTTCCAGGTGGCGGTCGAGATCTTCTCGTCGCGGCGCAGGAGCACCTCGTAGACCTCTTGCATCTGCTCTTCGGTGACGATGCGACGGAGGCCGACGTTGACCGCGTTCTTCCGCGGCACCATCACCTTCATGCCGTTCTCGATGACCCGCAGCTCGTAGAACTCGAGGGTCGCCCCGGAGATCTCCCGCCTAGCGACGCCGACGACCTCCGCGACACCATGTCCCGGGTAGACGGCCTTCTCACCAACCTTGAAATCAGTCATGAACTGTTCCAAGGGGGCGAACATGCCAACCCCCCGACGTTATGCCAGGCTACCATAGAGGAAAAAAGCTCGTCAACGGTCGCCGCGCGCGACGGCCTCTCGGGCAACCTGGAGGCGGTTTGGGTCGGTGGAATTCGAGGGTGCATATTGCGTGAGTTATGCAACACCTCGAGGCTGCGCCGAACGCAGCCTCGACTCCGCAAGTAGCCCTACCTTCGGAGACCTCTGACGCCGCGGCGTCTGCGTGCCGCGGTGACCTCGCCTAGGGCAGACGACAACGTCTTCTTGCCGGCGGACGCATCTCCTCTATTATTGCCGCCATGTCGCGTGCGCGCACCCGCAGGTCGCCGCTTGGGGGCCTCTCCTTGCGTCTCACCCTCGCCGCATCGCTCCTCGGAGCGGCCGCTTGCGCCACCACACCGGAGCGCCTGCCGCGGCTCACGAGGCAGTTCTATTACAACCTGCCTTCGCCGGAGGACAAGCAGGCGTTCCTCAAGCTCAAGGAGTCCCAACGTCAGGACTACCTCGAGGACAAGGGTCTGTGGGCGCGCTGGACCGCGCTCCCGGCGGCAGAGCGTCAGGCGGCGGAGAACGGCGAGCTCGAGCCCGGCTACAAGGAGTTCGCGGCGTTCATGGCCTGGGGCCCGCCCGCCGACACTCAGCGCCGCGGTGACCTCAGCTACCACACTTTCATCCGCTGCACGAGCGGACCGAAGGCGGGGCAGTACGTGTCGAGCAACCTCGACTGTGACGGCACCTCGAGCGAGATCGAGATCTCGGTCAAGGACGGCGTCGTCACCGAGATCAAGCGCCTCAACTAGGCCCCCTGGCAGCGATCGCGGCGCCTGGTCGCGGCGACAGGCGGGGACAGTTCTGTCCTCTCGGTCAGGTCGTCCGAGCGTCGCCGCTCAGATATCGGCGGTCCGCATGAACATCGGCTGCGCGAGCAGCCAAAGGCTCAGCAGGCTCATCAGGGCCATGCCGACCATCATCACCAGGTGGACGCGCAGGCTCGCCTTCTTGTCGCCGCCGTAGACCCTGAACGCCTCGCGCTGGGCGACGTAGATCCCGTAGATGTGGCCGACGATCACGAGGCCGACCTGGAGGTACCAGATCGACTCGGGCGACCACAGGGCGGTGAGCGGCGCGCGGGCGGTGCCGAAGATGTCGTGCCCCCAGCCGAGCGGGTCGCTGACGAGGCGCCGGATCTTCGACCACTCCCAGAAGACGTGCACCGCGTTGTGGGCCAGGTGATAGAAGAGCGCGATCGGCAGGAGTGTGAACGAGAAGCGGATGAAGAGGCGACGGATCGACACGTCGCGGCGCCCGCTGACCGCCCACATCAGCGCGCACAGGCCGAGGTAGATGAGCCCCGGCAAGACGACGCAGGCGAGCATCATCAGGGTGAAGGTCATCGTCCCGCCGTGGGAGCCGGCGAAGCCGAGGATGTCCGAGCCGAAGACCGACTCCTGCGCGCTGATCACGGCGCTGCGCAGGGTGTTCTCCCACTCCATCCACAGGGGGATCATCGCCGCGCCGTGGAAGGCGGAGACGATGAAGATGAGGATGGCCATGTAGGCCTCGTCGATCTTGCCGCGGTGCGGGAAGAGGATGTCGGCGCCGCTCGACCGCGCGTTGAGGGCGATGTTGTCGTGGGGGCAGCTCTTCACGCACTCGGTGCACAGCGTGCAGTACTGGTTCTCGTTCATCGCCCCCATGAACTCGTGCGTCGGGCACGGGTAGCCGCGCTCGCTGCCGTGGAAGCAGTCCTTGGTGGTGCACTTCGTCCGGCAGAGCTCGGGGTCACGGCGGCGCAGCTCGAGCATGCCCATCAGCGCGTACTGCCCGGAGACGCGGCCGACGAAGCAGACGTAGCGGCACATCGCCTTGCGCTCGTAGACCACGAGGAGCGCCCACGCGAGCGCCACCATGAAGATGCCGAAGAGCGAGGTCAGCCACGGGCGGTTGGCGGCGTCGAAGATGATCTCGAGCCAGGTGACGAAGGCGAAGAGGATGATCGCCGGCCACATCCACATCTTCACCCGCGGGTACTTCTTGCCGAGGGTCGCGACCTTGCGGACCTTGGTCAGCGAGCGCCGCATGATCCAGTCGGGGATCGCCGTCCACGGGCACATGTAGCACCAGACGTTGCCGGCGAAGAGGACGAGGAAGATCAGGCCGATCCACCAGATGTTCCAGGTGAGCACGGGCGCGAGGTTGCGGCCGGGCTCCTGCGAGCCGATGAGGCCGATGACGATCACGGCGACGAAGCCGATGACCACAGGGAGCTGGACGGCGGGCTGGAACCACCGGCTCTTGATCGCCCGGCGCAGCCACGTCCAGCGCGTGAGCTCGAAGCGCCAGTAGGTGCGGACGCGCGAGCGCGGGTCGCGGCCCTTGCCGTAGCGCTCGAAGACCGCGAAGGAGAGGAGGAGGATCAGCACCGAGGCGCCGAAGAAGGCCTCGTTGGGGATCCCCGGCATGAGGTGGACGTAGGCCTTGCGCTTGACCACCTTGACGTCGTCGAAGGCCTCGACGTCGAAGAAGCCGCCGCCGGCGAGGGCGTCGCGCTGGTCGTCCGTGAGGCCGAGGCCGGCGTCGCCGCCGTTGTCCCCGTCCTCGAGGATCAGGGCGCCAGACTTGGTCCGCTTGCGGCCGAACGCGTCGACCGTGACGCCGTCGTCGTCGCCTGTGTTCGCCGGGAGCTCTTCGATACCCGCGGGAGGCGGCGCAGAGCCGCGCGCGGGCAGGTCTTCGACACCCGCGGGAGGCGGCGCGGAGCCGCGCGCGGGCAGGTCTTCGACACCTGCGGGAGGCGGCGTCCCGTCGCGCGGCGACAGGTCCTCCACGCCGGCGGGCGGCGGCGCCTCGGCGTTCGCCAGGGCGAGCTGAGCGACGACCGGCCGGAAGCGGGCGTCGCTGGCGACGGCGCCGTGGACCATGACGACGGCGTCGGCGGTGCTCCTGGCCTCGACGCGCTCGCCGACGATCCACAGGAGGCCGACGACGCCGACGCAGATCGCGAACCACCGGGCGAAGCGTCCGCCGCGGAGGAGCACCAGCGGGTCGTCTTCGGGGGACGCGACCGCCTGCTCGGAGATCACCGGGAGGCGCCGCGGCGCCGGCTTGTTCGCGTTCATGCGTCGCCTCCAGCGCGGGTGACGACCTCGATCACGTTGGGGGCGCGGACCCAGGTCTTCGGATCCGACGCGGCGAAGTGGCCAGCGGTGAGTTCCGTGACCTCGGCCGCCGCGACCGCGCACGAGGCGAGCCCGCTGGTGTCGAGGCTGACCCAATGGACCTGTCCGCGACCGGCGGAGCTCTCCGGGTTTGAGGGGGGACCTGACCCGATCGCCAGATGAAGCCCGTCATCGGCGAGGGCGAGGGCGTAGGGCGCGTTGGCCTCGCCGCCCGCCGGCGTGAAGGCGCCGTCGAGGCCGCTGACCGCCCCGCAGACCGTCGGATCCGCGCCCTGGATCACGTAGACGCCGGTCTCTGGGACGCTCCCGGCGACCAGCCAGGTCGGCCCCGCGGCGTCGAGCAGGGCGACCTCGTTGAGCGCCCGCACCCCGGCGAAGTCGTCGGCGAGCGCCTTGGTCGCGGGGACCGCCGAGCAGCCGCCGCTCACCCGCCACAGGCGCGGGCCGCTGATCAGCTGCGACTGGACCGCCAGGACCCCGCCGTTGCCGTCCGGGGCGACGAAGCGCGTGGTCCAGCCGGTGTCGAGGAGCCTGACCCCGCAGCCGCTCGCGGCGGCGGCGGCCTCGGCCGGAGTGCCCGCGCCGAGGTCCGCGGGGAGGTCGACGACGGCGACGCTGTCGCTGCCGTCGCAGGCGAGCGCGACCCGCTGCGGCGCGCTCGCGTCGTCGACCGCGGTCATCCCCCAGGCGCCGCGACACGGCACGTCGAGGCCCCCGAGGTCAAAGGCGCCGATCGCCGCCGCGCCCTCGAGCGACGGGTCGACGATCAGGAGCTGGCTCGCGTTCGGCCACTCGAGGGAGCGCAGGTCGTTGGCGAAGACCCCGACGATCATCCGCCCGGAGGCGTGGGGGACCGCGAAGATCGCCTCGCGCCGATCGAGCTCGAGGTCCGCGGCGCCGCCGACGAACTTGGCCCCGTCGAAGAGGTCGCTCACGGGGGCGACGCCGCCCGGCTCGAGATCGCCGAAGAGCGCCTCCGGGAGAACGACGAGCGAGCCCTTCGCCGTGTCCGGGTAGTGGCCGACGAGCACCCGCAGCTCGCCCTCCGTGAGGCTGAGCCCGTAGGGCTCGTCGAGGAGGTTGCCGGCGGTCTGGAGCCCCGAGGGGTCGGGCTTGAGATCGAGGTCGACGCGCCCGCGCAGGGCCGGCGCGTCGCCGACCTCCCAGATGTCGACGCGATCGTCGAGCGTCTGCGAGACGAGGACGAAGGTGCACTCGGCGCGCTCGCAGGCGAAGAGGCCCGCAGCGCTCCCCGTGTCGCTGTCGCTGCCGTTCGTCGTCGAGCTGGCGCTCGTCGTCGTGTCGACGATCGGGTTGTCGGGGAGGCAGGCGACCAGCCCTGCACAGACGAGCGCCGCGGCGATCCATCCCCGAGTGCGCGACCGGCTCATGGCGCCCACGCTAGCACAGGGCGCACGGTGTTTTCCCGCCCCGGCCCGTGCGTCCCTCGGGGCCCCGAGACTCGGGAGGCCGAGAACGCCGACGCCCGCCGAGGGGCGGGCGTTCAGGGCGGGCGTGTCGCTCGGGCGAGCTAGCGGCGACCGAGCGCGACCTTCATCAGGAGGAGCGCCTCGCGGGCCGCGTTGGCGACGAGCTGGCTCTCCTCGGGCTCGCCGTCGACGCCGACGAGGCCGTCCTTGCCCATCGTGAAGTCCGAGCCGAGGGTCCGCCCGCGGAGCTGGCCGAGGAAGTCCTCCTTGGTCAGGTTGACGTTGCCGCGGTAGTCGTAGACGCGGATCCGGTTGATCTTGCCCTCGGCGTTGACGCCGATCCCGACCTCGAGGGTGAGGATGCCGCCGTTGAGCACCTTCGGCTTGGTCCGCGGGTCGATGAAGATCGCGACGCCGAGGAGCTTGCCGCCAGCGTCCTGGGCGACGAAGAACTCGGGCTGCTTGTCCTCGGGATAGAGCTCAAAGCCCAGCTCCTTTTCGAGGAACTTCACCTCGTCGTCCGAGTACTGGTAGCGCTTGATTCGCCACGAGTTCGGATCGGCGTCGGGGAAGAGCTTCATCAGGTTGCGGTGGGTGATCTCCCAGCTCCCCCACTTCGCCAAGTGGGCCTCGGCGGTCGGCTGCGGGTTGCCGAGCGCGAAGGTGAGGGCGAGGCCGAGGAGGGTCAGTGTCCGCTTGATAAAAACCATGATCCCGAGGGGCAGCTGCGATCATCGTAGGGCTGCGGGTGCGTACGACGTCAAGGGCGGCGGCGATCTTCACCAGCGGCCGATTCGCGGGGAATTCAGGCTGTTTGGCCCACGCAGCGCCAACCCGGGACGCGCCCGGCGCGCGCTTGCGCCCACGCTCTGCCAATGCGGAGCCTGCCCACACGCCGCCCCGCGGCGACAGCGCAGGCCCAGACCCTAGAAATCGGCGACGGCCTGGAGGGTCCAGAAGTTGTTGTAGAGCTGGTTCTTCGGGCCGCCGTCCTCGAGGAGGACCCCGTACTCGGTCTTCAGGGTGAAGCGCGGGAGCACCGGGAAGCGGAGGCCGACGACGTGGGCCTGGAAGGCCTCGTCGTAGAGGTAGGCGTCGGAGAAGTCCGAATTGACCGCGCCGCCGCTCCCGGTCAGCCGCGGCACCGCGAGGTCGGGGTCGGCGTGGTCGAAGCGGTACTGGAGGATCAGCCCGGGCAGGCGGGTCTTCTTGCGCCGCCACAGCGGCTGGGCGATCTGCACGTAGCCGCCGAGCATATGCCTGTCCCCGAGGACAGGGTCGTCGACTCGGGCGGCGCGGTCGATGCCGTAGATCACCTCGGCGCGGATGTGCGGCAGCGGGTACTTGCTCTGCAGGGCCTCGTCGAGGTTGAGGTCGAAGTGGCCGCCGGCGCGCCAGGTCGGCGCCTGGAGGCTGTCGGCGTAGGTCATCCCCTGGAAGTTGGTGACCGTGAAGGTGCTCTGCGGGTGCTTGCCCCAGACCATCGAGCCGCCGATGTTCATCGCCGGGATCGGCCGGAGCTGGAGGCGACCGACGACCGACTTGTTGCCGTTGTTGTCGGGCGTGATCCCGAGAACCGAGCCGTCGGCGCGCTGGACCATCTCGACGTCGCGGAGGCGGCGCTCGCAGACCTCGTCGACCTGGCCGATCGGCTGGAAGCGGTAGAGGAGATCGGTGCTCCGCGTCTGCGTGCAGGCGTCGCCGTTGATCACGCCGACGTCGATCTCGAGCGGACGGATCGGCTTGTCGCGGCCGAAGGTCGGCTTCCACTTGATCATCGCGCCGACGTCGATCCACGAGCCGGGGTAGACGCGGCCGGCGCTCATCGCCAGCGGGCGGGTGACGAACCACCGGACGGGAGCGTCGTGCTCCTCGTCCTCGAGGCCGAAGGGGACGATGAAGACGCCGGCGGTGATCTTAAAGCCCTCGCGGAGCCAGCGGCCGGACTTGTCGGCCCAGGCGAAGGGGTTGATCTCGAGGGCGGCTGACTCCATCAGGACGACCGGCGCCCACACCGGGGCGACGTCCGCGGCGCCGACGTCCGCGCGCGGCACGGAGAGGAACTCGAAGGCGACGCGGGCGTAGACGACGTCCGAGTAGATCGGCGCGCCGACGTAGATGTTCGCCGCGCCGCCGCCGAAGTAGGGGAGGGTGGAGAGCTGCTGAAATTTCCCCGTCTCCGGATCACGGGCGCTGCGGTTGGTCCGCTCCGTGACCATGAAGTTGACGCCGAGGTAGCCGCGGATCTGCAGGGCGCCGCCGGCCGGGCCCTCGTCGCTTAGGCGGCCGGGATCGAAGAAGCCTGCCCCGCCGCCGCCGATCGGCTCGCGGTCCTTGTCGCCGCCGAAGATCACCGCGCCCTTCTTCGCGCTCCCGCTCCCGCCGCCACCACCACCACCGATGTCCTCGACGCCGGCGGGCGGCGGAGCGCCGCCCGATCCCCCGGCCTTGGCGCGGGTCTCGTTGAGATCCTCGATCTCTGGCATCGGCGGCGCGCTGCCGGAGCCTGGCGCGTTGAGATCCTCGATCTCCGGCACCGGCGGCGCCTCGCCCTGGGCGTCCGCGGCGAGCTCGTCCTGGAGTCCGCCGAAGTCGAGCTGGACGTCGCTCTCGGCCTTCGCGTCCTTCGTGTCCTTCGGCCCAGAGGACGCGCCTGGGTCCAGCGGCGCCGCGGCCTCGCGCTCCTGCGGGCGCACCGGCGGCCCGGCGACCGCGGTCGGTGTCGAGGACACGAGCGGTGCGAGCGTCGCCAGGAGCGGGAGGAGGGCGGCGGGCATAGGCGTCGACGGACGGCGCGAAGGCGCGCGAGCGGCTCACGTTATCCCACGACATCCATCGACGCGTCGACCGTGCTATGTGCTTAGATCGATGAGACGGCTCCCCTCTGTCGCAGCAGCCCTCTTCGCCGGCCTCCTCTCCTTCGCGCTCGCCTCGGCCGTCGGCTGCGGCGGCGACAAGAAGGCGGACCAGGGAGACGCCTCCGCCTCCGCGGAGGGCACGCCCGCCGCCGCCAGCGGCTCGTTCATCGACCCCTACATCACGATCCAGGAGACGCTCGCCGACGACAGCGTCGACAAGCTCGCGGAGCTCGGGGCCCAGGTCGTCGCCGGCACCGAGGCGATCCAGGACAAGCCGGGGGTCGCCGAGGTCCTCGCCGGCGCCGGGCGGATCGCCTCACAGGACATCGAGACCGCGCGCGTCGCCTTCGAGAAGATGAGCATGGGCCTGATCGCGTACCTCAAGGCCAACCCCGACGCCCGCGACGGCTACCAGGTGATCCACTGCACCATGGCCTTCAACAACAAGGGCGCCTACTGGGTGCAGCGCGGCGGCGAGATCAACAACCCCTACCACGGCAAGATGATGCTCCGCTGCGGCGACCCGATCGACTGGGACAAGGCGCCGGGCTAGAGGCGCTCCGACGAGACCTCGCCACGCGAGGGCGCGTGGCCTAGCCGCTGACCGGGAGCGCCGGCGAGTAGTCGCGGGGCTCGTCCGGCGCGTCGAGGAACTCGCGGGCGCGGGCGTAGAAGGGCTGGGCGATCACCAGCGACGAGTGGCCGCCGGGGAGAACGATGAAGTCGCGGTCCTGATCGACGCCGGGGATCGGCCCAGGGTTCGGGCAGAACGCGTCCTGCTCGGCGTGGATCTGGCGCATCCGGATCCCCTCGGGGAGCGGCGCCTCGAGGAGGTCGCGGAGGAAGCCCGATGTCGGCATCACCTGCCACACCGACGGCGAGATCAGGCCGACCGTGGCGACGCCCGCGAGGGCGAGCCAGGTGCCGCGTAGCGGCGCGCCCATCATCACGACCCGCCGGATCACGCGCGAGGCCGGCGTGAACTTGATCGCGTGCAGGGCGACGAGGCCGCCCATGCTGAAGCCGACGACGTCGACCGCGTCGATGTCGAGGCTGCGGACGATCGACCGGATGTGCTCGCTGAGCTGCTCCGCCGTCGACGCCAGCGAGCCGAGCTGGAAGGTCCCGTGGTGGTAGGTGAAGACGACGCGACCGTCGGACTGGAAGCGCCGGGTCAGCGGCATCATCGTCCCGCGGGTGCCGAGGAAGCCGTGGACGAGGACGATCGGGCGGGTGTTCTCGACCCATGAGAAGTCGCCAGCGACGCGGTTGCCGCGGAGCAGGTGGCGGGCGTAGCCGTAGCCGTGGGCGACCGTCTCAAAGGCGCCGCGGAGGAGCCCACGCCGGCGATCGCCGCCGCTCTGATCGTCTGCCGCCAAGCTCCCTATAGAGTAGCTGCGCGCCGGCGTGGTCGGCAATTTCACGCCCGCCCCCGGGCTCAGACGCGGGCGTCCTCAGGCGGAGGGCTCCCGGCCTGCGGCGAAGATCCCACGCGCGCTCGCTTGCTCTCGCCGACCCCGATCGCGCCACCAGAGCTCGCAGAAGAGCCCGCTGCGGTTGCTAGGTCCGGCTCGCCGACGGCGCCTCGGGGAGCATCCCGCGAAAACCGCTGCCGCGCCGGCTCAGGGTGTCGATCCGCGCCTGCGCCTCGCTCGCCAGCCGGGTCCCCGGGAAGGAGAGCGTGGTGTCGCGATAGGCCGCGAGGGCCCGCTCGCGGGCGCCGACCGACTCGTAGGCCTGCGCGAGGTGGAAGACGTAGATGATCCGCGCGGGGTTGAAGCGGAC